>CATMVR010000108.1 GCA_950075905.1 uncultured Persicitalea sp.
TGCCCCACCGATGGAAAAAGAACTTCTCCTAACCCCTCTCTATTTTTACAAGTAGGGGGATGACCGACTGCTTACAATACTAGTTAATGGCATGTTAAGAGTTGAAGTAAAGCATTATTCACCAACGAACTCACCCCCGCATCGCGCGCCCGTTCGTCTCTTCCACAATTTCCAATAGCTTTTCGGCGTGGAGTGGAAACACCCCCGCCACGCCACTCTCATGGTAGCGGTTGTAGGGTTGTTCGAAGAGCATGCCCGGATCTACCTGTCCGTCGCGGGTAAATTGCTGGATCAGGTTGTTAATGAACTCTATCTGGACAGAGGTAAGGGGGCCGTTGGAAAGGAAGGAAGAAAATGCCGACTGGACGGCCGAAGCATCGAGGCCCAGGATAGAGCGAACAAATACGCCCAGGGGTTTTTCGCCCAGGATCTGCTGGTACTGGGCGTGGGCTTCGAGGCCCGACTGCGCAAAAAGCATCCGGTCCAGCTCGTCCAGTTCAGTGGCGGTGATGGGTTGATTGGTATATAGTCGGTGAATGGTCAGGTGGTTGGCGTTGTCCTGAATGATCTTTTTCAGCCGGGCGTAGTGACTCTCAAAATTCCCGTAGCGGCCTTTAAATTCTTTCTGTATGGGTGGTCCGACCAGCTCATCTGTGAAGTTAGTATAGAATATCTCCTTGCCCGTACCGACATCCAGCAGTTTGCTAAGCTCCCGAATATCCATTCGAATCCTTTCAAGGCCCAGAGTGGATATTGCTGCCCAAAACTCGGAGTCGAGTAGCTGTTTCAAGGAGTCTTTTTTCCTGGCGATGGTCGGTACAGTATCCGCTTTGCGCAGCAGCTCCCGGGCCATGACCTGCAATTTTTCCACGTAGCCTGCCTGGCTAGCCTCACTACGAAGAATAGCCAATTGCAACCGGACCATGAGCAAATCCAGCCGCTTGACGCGCTCGTGGGTTTCGTCATCATGCACCAGCGGGGCCACGTGTTCGGCCAATTGCCGGATGTCCTCGGCCCGCAGGGCCTGCCAGGCGTCGGCCTTGCCGTAACGTTCTACCTGCCGGAGGTGCAGGGCTACCTCAAAAGCGTGAGTATCCAGGTCGTTTATTTGTCGTTGCAGCAGAGCGCTGAGGTCTTTGGCTAGTTGGGCATCTTCACTCTCGGGATCGGGATTCCCCAGGGATTGCAGATGCAGTACGAGTTCGGCCCGGGCCAGAAAGGTGGCCTCGCTCAGGGAAATGCTCTTGCCAGGAATAATGCCCTGTGAATTCTGGTTGAAATAATCGAACACTCCGCAGACGTCAAAGACAAAGAAATCCTCTTTGTCCTTATCGGGTCCGAAAAGATTACGACAGAGCCGGGTACCCCGTCCAAGCATTTGCCAGAACTTGGAAACGGAGTAGACCGGTTTGAAAAACACCAGATTCACAATTTCGGGTACGTCAATACCCGTATCGAGCATATCCACCGAAATAGCGATCTGAGGGTACTTATCTTTTAACTTGAACTGATTGATACATTCCTCGGCATCTTTGGCGTAGTTGTCAATTACCTGTGCGAAATGCGGGCTGAGGTAAGGGTAAAGGGCATAAAAGCGTTCCAGAATGAACTCCGCATGCCGGTGGTTGCGGGCAAAAATGATGGTCTTGCCCAGCTTTTCATTTCCCTCCACTTTCTGACCCATGTCCATCAGGGTCTGTAGTACCTTGTCTACGGTACTTTCGTTGAACAGCCAGTTATTGATGGCCCCGGAGTCAATCTCATCGAGTATCTGGCCGGTTTCCGGATCGTAGAATTTCCGCTCCCATTCCCGTTTTTCCTCCTCGGACAAGTCGGTGTAGCGGATGCCCTGCGACGGGAATTTGAGTTGGAGTTTGTGGATCCTCAACGGCACCAGAAAACCATCGGCCACGGCGGTTTCGTACTCGTAAGCGTCGGTAGGCTCGCCGGGGGCGTGTTGAAACAAGGCGTAGGTATCGCGGTCGGTCTCGTCTTTGGGGGTAGCCGTCAGGCCCAGGTACAGGGCGTCGAAGTACTCAAAAATAGCCCCATACTTATCGTACACCGAGCGGTGGGCCTCGTCAATAATTATCAGGTCAAAGTGCCCGATGCCGTAGAAACGCTTGCCGTTGCGGTAGTCTGTGTCAATGCGATTGAGGGTGGTCTGATAGGTCGAGAATACTACTCTTGCGCTGCCTTTGTCCTCCTCTTTGGTCAGGTCAATGCCCGGCAGGCTGGGGAGGTATTCATTGTAGTTTTTCAGGGACTGCGTCACCAGGGCATTGCGGTCGGCCAGAAACAGAATGCGCTTGGCCCACTGGGCCTTGGTCAGCATGTCCACGATCGCGGCCGAAACGCGGGTTTTTCCGGTACCGGTGGCCATTACGAGCAAGGCCCGGCGCTGGTTCTTTTCCTCGTAGCGCTCAGCCACGCACCGAATGGCCCGCTCCTGGTAGTAGCGGTTGGCAATGCCCTGATTGATTTTCTGACCCCGCAGGCTTTTGCGTTGCTTCCGGCGTACCATCAGGCGCAGCAGTTCTTCGGCGCTCAGGAAACCGTACACTTTGCGGGGCGGATACTGGTGGTCGTCCCAGAGGTAGGTATCGTAGCCATTGGTGTAGAATATCACTGGTCGCTGCCCATAGATAGCTTCCAGGGCATCGGCGTAGTTTTTGGCCTGATTGCGCCCCCGCTCCACGGCGGCCGTGGTACGCTTGGCCTCGATCACGGCCAGGGGTTTGCCATCGTTTCCCCACAGTACGTAGTCGGCTTTCAGGACATGGGTGGTACCGGTGGCCTCGTCCATGGCCCGAACGGCAAATTCCTGCACCTGCGGGGCTTCCACATTCCAGCCCGACTGCCGCAGCAGCACGTCAATGTACAGCTTGGGGGTTTCGCTCTCGGAAAGTACCGCCGGGGCGGCTACGTCACCATTTCTCTCGCTGAGTTGCTTGTAGTGGGCCAATTGCTCCCGAATGCGCTCCAATTCTTCATTTTGGGTGCTCAGCTCAGCCAGGCGGCGTTCCAGGTCAATGCTTTTCTGCTCGGCTTCTTTGCGTATTTTTTCTACTTCCTTCGAGCTGAGCGTGCTGCCTGCAATGGCTATCAGATTTTCATCAAATGGCTGGTAGGAGGGAGGGGCCGTTGAGAAGGTACGAACCACATTAAACGTGAACCGATACAGCAGCTTGATGCAGGATAGGGCTTCCCTGGCGGGTATTTTTATATTCTTGTGGGCGGCGTCGTTTCCCGTGCGTCTTATTACATGCAAATCCTTTCCAAATTCCTGGCCCCATGTGCGCTTGAAGCTAGCTTCCCACAAGAGATCGTTAAGGCCGATTTGGGTTTTGTCGGGTAGTTCCAGATCACTATCGTGGTCAAATAGCCAGGTTACCATTTCTTCCATCGCCTTGCGGCACAGGATAGCCGATACGGTGGGTTCGGTCAGGGCGTACTGTTCGGCCTTTTGGGCGGTTTCCAGCATGGAAGCCCATTCATGGGTGAGGAAGGAGAAGTTGGACATTAAGGTGGATAGAAGAAGGTTGAGAGTGGATGGTATATAAGCCTGTTCGGATTGTAATTTATTGAAAAATTGAAAGAAGTTTCAAAAAAATCTTCAGCACCGTCCACTCTCCCCTTTTTACTAAGCCATTTCTCCGCTGAGCAGCAATTGTTCCAACTCCTCCAAATTCTGCCTTCTTGCCTCGTCCAGCTCCTTGATGCGGCTGATGATCACCTCCGGCTTTTCGTACTGCTTTTGCTCGTGTACCACCTCCTTGTAGCGGTTGATGCTCAGGTCATACTTGTTGGCCCGGATCTCCTCTACCGGTACCAAAAACGACTTTTCGGTGCGCTTCCGGTCGGCTTCGGCGGGTAGGTTGAGGTAGCGGGCCACGATGTCAGGCAGGTCGCTTCCGGGGATTTCCTGGCGCTTGTCGTCGAGACTGAACCCGTCGGCCTGCATGTCGTAAAACCATACCTGATCAGTGCCGCCCGAATCCGTTTTGGTAAAAATAAGGATAGCAGTGCTCACGCCGGCGTAGGGCTTAAATACCCCCGAAGGCATGGAAATCACTGCTTTCAGTTGGTGGCCATCTATGATTTCCTTCCGGATCTGCACGTGGGCTTTTGACGAGCCAAAGAGTACCCCGTCGGGTACAATCACCGCCGCCCTGCCGCCGATTTTAAGCCCCCGAAGCATCAGACCCAGGAATAGCAACTCGGTTTTTTTGGAACTGACCAGTCCCAGAATGTTTTTCTCCACCGCCTCGTGGTCGAGACTACCCTTGAAGGGCGGATTGGCCAGAATCAGGGTGGCAATGTTAGTAAAGCCGGCGTTGGACTCCGAGAGCGCGTCTACATCTACGAGGTTGGGGTTTTCGATGCCGTGCATCATCATGTTCATGGCTCCGATGCGGATCATGGTGGCGTCGAATTCAGTGCCGATGAACATCTCCTCGTTGAAGTGCTTCCGGAAATCGGCCTCCGCAAAGCGGGCTTCGTACTTGCTCTGCACATACTCGGCGGAGGCAACCAGAAAGCCGCAACTCCCTGCCGATGGGTCGCAGATGACGTCCTGCGGGAGGGGCTCCATCATGTCCACCATCATCTTGATGATGTGCCGGGGCGTGCGAAACTGCCCGTTGGTGCCGGCCGTGGCAATTTTGGACAGCAGGTACTCGTACACATCGCCCTTGGTGTCGCGGTCAATCATGTCTACGAGGTTGAGCAGGTCCACTACCTGCGCCAGTAAGCGGGGCGTTGGGATCATGAACGTAGCGCCCTTCATAAAGCGGCTGAACGCGTTATCCTGCCCCAGGTTTTTCATTAAGTTGAACACGCCGTCGGGTTTGATAAAATGCGCAAAGAGGTCCTCGGGCTCGCGGTCCTTGAAACGGCTCCACCGCAGGTCGTCCTGCTCGTCGGTGTAGATGGAGTCTTCTATGGGTTTGCGCAGCAGGGTGGCCTTTTTTTCTTTGGCCATCTGCATTTCATCGAGGCGCTTGATGAACAGCAGGTAGGTGATCTGCTCGATCACCGTCAGGGGGTTGGAGACGCCGCCCGTCCAGAAGGCGTTCCATATTTTGTCTATTTGGGAGCGTTTTTCGCCAGTGAGCATAGGGTTGGTTTGGTTGATAGGGGATAGCTAGGTATTTTTCTTCCTGTACCTTTCTCTTATTTGTTCGATCGTTTCGTCTTCAGGTTTGGTCGTAGTAGATTCTGACAGGAAGGTAGCAACCCATTGGGACCGGCAACCACGAAGATCAGCGGCTTACTCTCCATCGTAGGGGCGGACCAGCTGCTGGTTTTCTACAACGTATTTACGTCCGTCGGCAAATTCGGCAATGACCCGTTTGTTTTGGGTATAGTAAATGGGCAGGCCCCGGCTGAATGCCTTCTCGCGGGCCCGTTGCAGAACTTCGTCGGCCGCCTGCTTCTTTTCGGCTTCATTCATTTCGTGGTAGGAGGTTTTGGCCCCACCGTATAGTAATTTTATTGTGTCGCTTTGCATGTTGTTCTCTTTATGTTTATTCTCAAATATACCTAATTATCCCCAAAATACCCCGCCAGCAGCCCCTCAAACATCGCCTCGCTCTCGGCCAACGCCGTCCGCGCTTGCTCCTTCTGTACCTCGATCTTCTCCACGATGTCGGCAAATTGGTTTTGGAGGGGGAGGGGGGGGAGAGGAAATTTTAATCCTAGTAATTTGGCTTTTGAAATATTTGGCATTGAACCAGAGCTACCAGATGCTAGATTTTGTATTTCCAGGCGATATTTTTCCGAGTTGAAGAGAAAACATAAATACCTTGGATTTATATAACTTGTGCAGGGCTTGTTCATAAAAAAATGAGATTCACATAAAGTGTTAATTTTGGAGTTGGAACCAACAAAATCTACCCTTATGGAATCTCAAAAAACAATAGTAAGGAATATTACCTGGAAATTCAACAAAAACTCGTCGACAGCCGCGACAACCGAGGCAAGCGCCACGAGCTAGCTTTTGTAGTAGTGCTTTTTCTGACTTCGATTTTGCGGACTGACAAACTTTTGAATATGTCGGTCATCCACCGGGCCATGGAGGATAGTTGGTGCGAGTTAGCCGAGCAACTGGGTCTGCAAGTCGCGAAGTGCGTGTCGTATCCACAGATCAAAAGGATCCTTATAGGCATTGATATAGAGTCTTTTAACGTAATTAATGCGCAGTATTTCGGTTCGACGGTAAGCCAACAGGGCCTCCACTGGCAGAGTTTGGACGGCAAAGAGTTGTGCGGAAGCATTGACGGGATATTGGGCCAGAAGCGTGGGCAAAGCGTCGTCAGCCTGACGGCCCATCAGACAGGGCAAAGTGAGGTAGTGGGCTATTATGACGGCTCAAAGGAATCGGAAAAGCCGGTGGCGACGGTCTACTTTCAGCAGGCCGGGCCGCTCAAAGACGGCTACACATTCGATGCTTTGCACACCTTTCCGCGCAATTTGGAGCTGATCCACCAGCGCGGGGGTGTTTACCTGGCCCAGGTCAAGGGCAACCAGAAGGTGCTGCGGGAAGACTGCGAGCTGATCCACCAGCACATACGAGCCGATTACTTCGAGCAGAAGATCGAGAAGGGGCACGGCCGCGTCGAGACCAGGCGCGCATGGGGCTACGAGCTTAACGAGGCCAGTTTGGAGAAGCGCTGGAATGGGGCGGGCCTCAGCTCCCTGCTAGTCGTTGAACGGGTGCGCTACCAGACCAAGACACAAAAGCAGAGCTGCGAGACGGCTTACTGGGTGAGCAACCAGGTGCTTGACAGACAGAGGTTTGCCGAGCTCGCCGAAGCCGCCCGAGGGCACTGGTCCGTCGAGGTCCACCACTACATCCGCGATGTGCAGATGGGTGAGGATAGGTTAGTAACCAGGAATTCAAAGGAGGCAAGGGTGATGGCAGGCTTTATCACCACAGCCACCAACATGCTGGTGGGCCAGCGTCAAAACGTGTCAGAATTGAGGGAGAGAATGACCAGAAATATGGCATTGGTCGATCCCCTTTTCAAACGAAATAATTTTTTATGAACAAGCCCTGGTGGAAAATTGAAAATGATGTTATCAAAAAAAAGTATAGACGAATATGAAAGAGTGGTCCGATGAAGAACTGGACAAACTCTTCCAAAAGTCCGCCGAGGAGTTTGACCCGCAATTTGAACCGAATGACTGGCGAGAGCTACGTCATCGGCTCGACGACGCCGATCAGGTGGCGAGCGGAGGGTGGATGGAGCAGGCTCGTCCCTGGACAATTGCTTTGCTATTGCTGATGGTCGTCGGGGGAATCAGTGTTTATTACGGAAACAGTAAGGTAGGAGAGATGAGGGATACTAATCTGACTGTTTTGGATAACCGCTCCTCCGGCACCACAGCGCCCGTCACAAATAAGGGCGGCGAGACAGGTACCCCTAGCTCTACGAACCCGGAGGGGACGCCCGCAAAAGCTAGTGCCAACAGCACCAAAGAAATCAACACGGCCGGACAGGAAGTACCGGCCAACCAGAGAAATACCGATTTGGATACAGACATAAAAGAATTGCCCCGGACCCCGGTAAACGTAAGCGGAGTACGTAAGCAAACTGACCTGAGCAATCGGGAAAGGGGGAATGGGGTAGTTCTTTTACCAAACAAGGCTCAGAGTGTGGCCGCCCGGACCGAAAGCCTTCCAATGAAGAATGAAGGTAAAGAAATGAGCAATATTCCAGAATCGGGCCCAATACTGCTCCAAAAAGAGATAGATAATACAACCCCGGCACACGGGCCAACAGGCACAGTAGGCAGCGAAGTCGACGATAGAAATATTCTGACGCCTTCCAAACTGGCAAATCGGCCCATAACCCCGCCTGGGCAATCTTTGTCTTATCCCGCTGTTGCCTTCCAGCCAGCGGCTGATACTTCCTCTACGTCACCCCGCCCGGAAATCAGTATTCCCAAATGGGCCATTCGCCTGGGGATGTCTCCCGACCTGAGCTTTGTGAATATGAACATGGCCAATACCCGGCCCGGGCCGGCGGCCTCGTTGCTGGTAGAATACAGCGTGGCACCACGTTGGGTGCTGCAAGCGGGGATTGTCCGAAGTCTGAAGACATATAGTGCCCAGGCTGGCTCCTACGAATGGCCCGCCGGTTGGTATCAGAAACAGATGCCCGTTAGCGTGGACGGAACCTGTCAGGTTTTTGAGCTACCTCTAAATGTACGCTACGATTTCAGCCAGCAATCCAGGAGTAAGTGGTTTGCCAGTACGGGTGTCTCTTCGTACAAAATGCAGGATGAAAAGTATGTATACCACTACCAAACATACGACCCAGGCATACGC
Source organism: uncultured Persicitalea sp. (assembly GCA_950075905.1). Taxonomy (GTDB): domain Bacteria; phylum Bacteroidota; class Bacteroidia; order Cytophagales; family Spirosomataceae; genus CATMVR01. The sequence continues at coordinate 8,336 of CATMVR010000108.1, forward strand.
TGGTGGAAATGGGAGGGCCAAACGGGCTGGTACCTGTTTAGCCATGCTAATGCCTCAGTAGGCTACGAGCGGCTTTTAAGCAGGAATCTATCCATTATGGCCGAGCCTTACATCCGAATCCCCCTGCGGGGCGTAGGTTTTGGAAAGGTGAACTTATTTAGTACGGGAGTTTGGTTTTCACTCCGCTACGCCCCTTCATTTCGAAAATAGTTCCCTTTTGCTGCCTAACAACCTAAACAATCAACCCGTTTGTACAGTATGCTGTATAAACGCGACACATATAACTATTTCTAATCACTAAGAATGAACCATGGAAACTAAGCAAGCAGAGAATGTAAGTAGAGGACAATTTTTACGCAGCCTGGGAATGAGCAGCTCGGCCCTGATGGCTTTTTACTGCATGGGCACTCTCACTTCGTGCAGCAGCGATGACCCTGACCCAATGACTACCGGCGGAAATACCGGCAACACCGGGGGCAACGGAGGCAATACGTCGTCGGGTGTAACAGGCACCACAACCGGCGGCAGCATTAATTTTACCGTCGACCTTACCTCTGAAAATTACAAAAAACTCAAAACTGAGGGGGAATTTTCGATAATTGGTGATACCATTGTGGTGGCGGCGCCCAACAACCGGTTCGTGGCTCTTTCCAAGGCGTGCACGCACCAGGGCACTACCGTACAGTTTCGTAAGGCCAGCAACGATATCTGGTGCAATAATCACGGATCGGAGTTCAATCTGGACGGCACCGTCAAGAAAAGCCCAGCGGCCTCGCCTCTAACCGTATTCCAGACGACCCTTAGCCAGGACGGCAATACCCTAACCGTAAAAGCATAAAGCTATTGACCATGAAAGTAATCAGCCCGCTCTTATTTTTCTGCCTGATAGGTGCCCCCTTCGTTTCGGTAGCTCAGGACGACCTGCTGGGTGAGCTCGAAAAAAAGGCCGCCGACAGATCATTACCCGTAGCGGCTACTTTCAAGTCCACGCGTATTATCAACGGGCACTCTGTCGAGACGATGAAGCGCAATCATCTGGACTTCCGGATTTCCCACCGCTTTGGGCGGCTCAACTCAGGAGCCTATGAGCTTTTCGGGCTGGATCAGGCCGAGATTCGCCTCGGGTTCGAATACGGCATTACCGACAATCTGATGGTGGGAATAGGCCGGAGCAGTACGCAGAAGGCCTATGATTTTTTTGGAAAATATAAACTCCTGAAGCAAACCACCGGGGGCACCCGGCAGGTTCCGGTATCGGTAACTCTGTTTGGCAGTACCGTGGCCAGAACCCAGCGGTCTTTTGTGCCCGGCGATGTATGGACTGCCCAGGAAAAGCTAAGCTATACCGGGCAGATTCTGATAGCCCGCAAATTCAGCGAGCGGCTTTCGCTGCAACTCTCGCCTACCTACCTCTACCGCAACCGCCCCGAGCTGGACGGCGATCAGCAGGTGTTGCTGGCGCTGGGCATCGGCGGCCGGCTAAAAGTGAGCCGCCGGGTGTCCATCAACGGCGAGTACTTCTACGCCTTCCGGGAAAACGACAACCTGCCCTACTACAACTCGCTGGCGGTGGGTGTCGACATCGAAACCGGCGGACACGTGTTTCAGCTGCACTTTACCAATTCGCTGGGTATGATTGAGAAGCAGTTTATTGGCGAAACCACAGGCTCCTGGGGCAAGGGTGACATTCACTATGGCTTTAACATTTCCCGCACATTCAGCCTAAACAAAAAGAAGCAACCTGTTCTCAACTGATTGATGAAACTACGAGTAAACCCCACGGCCAGTCTATCGGGATTGGCCGTGTGATAGTACTATAACCTAATTTAAAAGTCATGAACTCTTTTAATAAATACCGCACCGTTTTTTTGATACTATTGGGAGTAGTCGTAGCAAGCGCAGGCACTTACGCCCAGAGTAAGATGTTTGCCACCTCCAACGGACAAACCAGCTTTTATTCCAGTACCCCGGCCGAAGACATCAGCGCGGTCAACAAAAAAACCCAGTTTATTCTCAATACCTCTACCGGCGAAATGGCCGTGCTCATGAAGATGCGCGATTTTGACTTCCCG
>CATMVR010000109.1 GCA_950075905.1 uncultured Persicitalea sp.
GGTTCAGGCCCAGGCTATCTACAAAGTGGTGCGCAAACTCCATCCAGTTGATAGACGGATACGCCACGTGGTGCGCATTGAAATTGCCCGTAGCGCCACCAAACTTAGCCGAGTAGGGTACCTGATCCAGCAACTCAAACTGCCGCTCCAGCCGCTCCACAAAAACCAGAAATTCCTTGCCAACCCGCGTCGGTGAGGCAGGCTGCCCGTGCGTAAAAGCCAGCATGGGCACGCTGCGCCACTCGATGGACATCCGTTTGAGCACAAAAAGTACCTGGCGGAACAGCGGCTTCACCTGCCGTTCCAGCGCATCTTTTAGCGATAGCGGAATGGCTGTGTTGTTGATATCCTGCGAAGTGAGCCCGAAGTGAATGAATTCCAGGTACTTTTCGAGTCCCATGCCTTCAAACTTTTCTTTTAGAAAGTACTCCACGGCCTTTACGTCGTGGTTGGTTTCCTTCTCAATCTCTTTGATGTGAAGCGCCTCGCTTTCGGTGAAGTCTTTATATATACCCCGCAATTTCGGGTAAAATGTCTTGTCTATTTCTTTTAGCTGAGGAAGTGGCAGCTCACACAAAGCAATGAAGTACTCCACCTCCACCATGAGCCGGTAGTAGATCAGGGCGTATTCCGAAAAGTAGGAGGAGAGCTCGGTAACCTGTTTATGGTAACGACCGTCTACGGGAGAGATAGCCGTCAGTTGATTCAAGTTCATGCGACAAAAAAGTTGGTTTTGAAGGGGCAAAGTTAAGGTAATTACCCCGTAGCACGGTGGAAAGACAAGGAAAATGTATTTTTTGAATTATTTATGAATAAATTACCACAATTCCTGTATAACTTATTTTCTAACTTTCCTTTCTCCAATTTTTATGGTACCCTCTCCCTTCCTTGGTGAATTAATCGGAACATTCGTGCTTTTGCTGCTAGGCAACGGTGTTGTATCCAATGTAGTGCTCAAACGAACCAAAGGTCACGAGAGCGGCTGGATCGTCATTACTACGGGGTACAGCCTGGCCGTAGCAATGGGTATTTTTACCGCCAATGCATTTGGTAGTGCGGATGCTCACATCAACCCCGCCGTTACTCTTGCCGACGCCATCATTACCGGCGACTTTTCAAAAATGGCGGTATATATTCCCGCCCAAATGATTGGGGCATTTTTGGGGGCCGTACTGGTATGGCTGCACTACATGCCGCACTGGCAAACCACCGAAGACCCCGCCGCCAAACTCGCCTGTTTTGCTACCGACCCGGCTATCCGCTCCAAGGGGTCTAACCTCATGAGCGAAATTATCGGGACGATTATTCTGATTATTGGCGTTACGGCTATCAGCAAAGCCGAGGGTATCCGTATTGGCCTGGGGCCCTACCTGGTAGGCCTGCTGGTGTGGAGCATCGGTTTGTCGCTCGGAGGAACCACGGGCTATGCCATCAATCCGGCACGAGACCTCGCTCCGCGTATCGCTCACGCCCTGCTGCCTATCAAAGGGAAAGGCGGCTCCGATTGGGGATATAGCTGGATACCCGTCGTGGGCCCGCTACTGGGGGCCGCGCTGGCGGCTTTCTTCTTGGGTATGGTTTCTGTATAGCGAAGGACCGGTATAGTGGGCGGGCTATTTGCCGCCCACTACTACTTCGCTCAGCGAATCGAGGGCCAGGTGCTTTTGCGCCAGCTCCATCACTTCCTGAGCCGATGTAGCGTGAATCTGCTCAATGTAGCGATCGAAGAAATCGGCCGGGAGGTCTTCCAGAATCAGGATCTTCTGGCGATCAGCTACGTCAAAAGCAGTATTGAGCGAACCGGCAAATTCCCCGGCCATAAAATTCTTCACAGTTTGTAGTTCCTCCTTCCCTACCGGAACCGTCTGCAAAATCTCAATCTCCTTCCGGATTTCGTCCAGCGTCTGCTGGGTAAATTCCTTTTTCACGTCGGTTCCGATCATGAAGTACCCTTCGTGCCAGAGCGTATTGACCCGCGATGAGATGCCGTACGTCAGCCCTTTTTCTTCCCGGATATTTTTCATGAGCCGAGAGCCAAAATAGCCCCCCAGTATTTCGTTGGTCACCAGCATTTTGAAATAGTCGGGATGGTGGCGGGTAAAGAGGCGCTTACCTAACCGGATGGACGACTGGATGCTATCGGGGCGGTCGATCAGGACCGGCTCCCGGCTGTCGGATACGGCGCCAAAGTCCAGGTGTACGCTTTCACTATTGCTATCCGGAAATACCCTCTGTCCGAGCGTGGTATCCACCGCTCTGATCTCGTCTTCCCCAATCTTTCCGGCCAGCAGAATCCGGTATCTGGAATTACAGATATGTGCCCGGTAGTGCTCTATGGCCTTTTCTTTTTCCAGCGTAGTGATCCGCTCTTCGGTTTGGGTGCGGCCGTAGGGATGCCCGCTGCCAAATAGCTGCTCCCGGAACCGGCCGGTGGCCCGATAGGCGTTTTTCTCCCAGTTGACCCGGTGGTTTTGCAGCGTAATGTTGCGGAGGTCGTCCCATCCTTTATCGGGGAAGGTCGCCTCGGCGATCAGTTCCTGCACGAGCGGTAATACTACGGGCAGAAAACGCGACAGGCAGTAGACTACCACACTGGCGCGGTCGGAGGTATGGCTCAGTTCGAGAAAGGCCCCCACCCGGTCGAAAGCTTCACTGATTTCGGCCGAGGTGTGGGAAGCGGTACCTTCCGAAAGCATTTTGAGGGCAAAATACGAAGCCCCCGGGGTGGTTTCGTACCAGGCGCCGGCTTCAAAGATACATTCCAGTCTTACCACGGGTTGTTCGCCGCTATTGACCAAGTGCAGCGGCAGGCCATTCTTAAGGGTAATAGTCTCGACTGGCGGTAGATGGATACGCTCGATAACCCGAAAGGGAGGAGCGATGGTTCGGTCTATGGACATATCAGGTAGTTGGTATAAAAAAGAATGACATCCTGAGGGGGACGTCATTCTGCAAAATGAAAGGTATGTAAATCAGTTTTCCAGCTCTTCGTCGAGCAGAGGATCTGTATTCTTGTTGAGATTCATGGAAAGCGAGATGCGGAGGGGCTGGGCCAAAGGGCTTCCCTGCCGCTGCGGCATCAGGTAGGCAAAGTCGACGCCGTACTTCTGCTGAAACCGGGCTCCGAACCCGATGGTGAAGTACTTGCGGTCGCCCTTCATCCGACTTTCGCTGAAATAGCCAAACCGGGCGGCAAAAATATCGCCGTACCAGTATTCAACACCCGTCGAAATCATGATTTCCTTCACTTCCTCGCTGAGGCCGTCGGGCGCATCGGCAAAGGAGCCGAAAATACCACCCAGGGCAGACAAGTCGCGGGGATCGCGGCCGCTCGTTACCACCGGCTGTCCGTTCTGCAGCGTGTAGACCGGAGGCGTGGGTACCATCAGTTTGTTAGCATCTAGCACAAAATTGAAGCGGTTGCGGCCATCTGCGGTATAGGAAATACCGGTACCGAGCTTGAAGTTGGTCGGAATAAAGTACTTGTCGTCGCTGCCGTAAGATACTTTACCCCCGATATTCGACAGCATCAATCCCCAGCTCCAGATCAGGTTGCTACCGATTTCGTCGTTTTTATATTCTTTTTTGTAGTAAGCGCTGATATCGCCCGCGGCGGTAGAGGCCGGACGAATCGATACGTTATTGATGATGGACGTACTGGCCAGATTGGAGTTGATGTACTTCAGACTCAGGCCCACGGAGAAGTTCTGACCCAGCTGACGGCTGTACGTAGCGCCAAACATAAATTCGCGGGAGTTGAAGGTACCGGTTTGGATACCCCGGTCGCTGCGCATATCCAGCACACCCAGGTCAAAATAGTTGACCGATAGCGCCACCACTTGCCCCGGTGCTACCTTCTTGTAGCCTGTCAGGTAGGTCAGATACATGTCGTCAACGAGGTTGCGGAGCCAGGGAGTATAAGACAGGGATACCCCAAAGTCCTCTTTCAGATAGGGGAGCTTGGCCGGATTCCAGTAGGTAGCGTTGGCATCGGCACTGAGCGCTACTCCGGCATCTCCCAGGGCCGCACTGCGTGCGTCTGGTGAAAAATTAAGAAATGCCAGGGGTGTGGTAATGATACGATTGGTGGTGTCCTGCCCTGTGACAAGCTGAGCCTTTGCGCCTTGAAAGCCTCCGCAAAGCAATAGTACAGTAGATAAGCTTACGAAAAAACGATTCATATTTCCTTGGTTTGGCTGTATGGAGCAACAGTGGTTTCTCGGACAGTAGGGATCAAATTTACAACGAAAGTACTGGAATTGTCAAAAAAAACGCATGAATTCATCATCAACTAGGGGATACGTAAGAGTTTGCCGGTTTGGCGATCTGTACTCTGGTCCTTCATAGAACGTATTTCCATCCTGTACAAGTATACTGTAAATTCGGAAGAAAGGAGCCCGTTGACGGTACCAAAGTCAAGAGTTTCAGCTATAACTGGTTCACTAGTATAATATACGCTTTTAAATGTATGTAGGATTTGGCCCGATAAATTTGTTATCCACAACGTAAGTTCTACATCTTCCTGAGGACGGCTATGGGCAATTTTGAACGAAAGCTGCTCCCTGAAAGGATTTGGGAAGAGGGTAGTTTCGCTCAGTTTGATGCCATTTTCTGATTCGACTATAAATCGCAACGTCAGACTTGAAGAATTAGTATAGTTATCCCAGATTTTTATTCGCAGGGTGTAAGCTCCCGGTGTCAGGTTTTCTAATGGAAACCGAACCTCGCCACGCTGGTAGGTATCCGTGAGATTTTGAAAATAATTGTTCAGTATGTACGTAACGGTGTCGTTCAGAGTGGCTGTGAGCTCCTGTCCCAGCCCGAGAGAGGACACGTTGATGCCACTTTCGTCGAAGGCTTTTACCACCAGTACGGAGGTGGGGGGTATGGTTTGGCCGTCGCGGAAGGTGCTGTCGTTGAGGTAGGCACTCAATACGGGCGGCCTGGTATCTGGAACTACCTGGCTGGCGCCGCCCACCCATACGCTCAGTTGCCCCGAGGCATCGGCCAGGCTATCGCTGCGAATGGCGTAGACGCTGACCCGACCTTCACCGAGCCGGTAGTCGATGTTGCGGGGTACTACAAAGCTAGTGGCGAATCGCCCGTTCTGCACGGCTACCTTTCCTTCAAAGAGTTTATTGCGCAGCTCCCGGTACTCGGCTACGCTACCGCCCACCCCGCTGGTTCGGAAAGCCACTGGTTTATCGTAAACGGTAATGGTGGCACTGCCGTTGAAGGCAACGTCGGGGCCGCTCAGGCTGTCCGGGCGGATCACTCCCCGCAGGGTCACTTTTCTGAGCGCACTGAGGGTATCGGGTGTTGTTTGCCAGGCCACCTCGGAAGCTGCCCGGGCAAGCCGCATGGAGGGGTCGCCCAGGAGGGCAAAGTTTCGGTTCAGGCTTCCGCTCAGGCTGTTGTTTTTGGTGGCTTTCATGAGATCGCCCAGCCGGGTACTACGGGCTGACGTGGAGAGTGCTTCATAAAAAGCTTTGTTTAAGAAGAAATTCGTGCTCGAAAAAACTGGTCGGGTGGTGGTAAGCGCCCCGATTGCGGCGCCCCGCGGGCTCAGTACCATCAGTTCGGCGCCGGATACCAGGGCCGGGTCGTCGTAGCGGCCAAACTCGCAGGTGGCCGTCAGGAGCAGCGGCAGGTTGTCGTAGCCGCGCACGGCCTGGATGTCGGATAGCGTCAGGATTTGTTCTTCCGCCCAGCCTGAGGCTCCGCCGGGGCCGGGGGAGTTCAGAATGAGCGCACCTTCGTTGACGCGCTGCCGGATGGCCTGGTTGAGGGCCGGAGCTTTGGTACCTTCGGGCGTAGTGGTGCGGGGGAAAGCATCCACAAAAAGGCGCTGGGTCAGAAAATGCCCGTTGGCTTGCCCAGCCAGCAGGTCGGCGTGCTGCTGGTGGATGTTGCCGTCGCCATCGTCGGCTACGAAGTCGATCCGGTTGCGCCAGCGGCCCAGGGTTTGCGGCGAAGCGTCGTAATGTATCAGCTTGTCTACCACAACTCGGGCTTCCTGTATTGTTTTTACGGGCAGGCGGCCTATTCCTATGTCGAGCAGATGGTCGCCCGCGCGGGTTTCCACCCACTCGCCTTCCTGCGTATCGAGAAACCCGAAGTAGTCGTCTGACGAATAGGTAAATACCGGGTGCAACGACTCCCGGCTTTCGTACACAGGTACCCAGCTTTGCTGCTGCGCTACCGACTGGGAGCCGCTACGGTTTTTGTAGTCGTAGGTAGCATCCCCGAAGAGCAGGAGGTATTTGAGCTGCCCGGGATTTTGCCGGTACAGCATTTTTAAGAAGTCCCTGAGCGCGGTAGGGTCGGGTTTGCCAGACGAAAATTCGTTGAAAACCTGATCGGTGGTTACCACCACCGCATCGAGGCCGTCGTGGGTTTGGCGAAATAGGGACAGGCGCTCCGCTTCGCTCCGCCAGGCCGTCGGCGTCACGATCACCAGTTTGGGAGCCGCCAGGCCGTGCAGGTTCTGGTTAGAAATCTTCTGCCCGGCCGGAGGTTCAAGCGCCTGCGCTGGGGTAAAACCCACGTAGGTGCGCGCCGTGCGGCCATCTGATGCCCCAAAACGCGCCGTGCCGTCAGGAATACGCTCGGGCAAAGTCTGCTGCGGGCGTAGTGGGTCGGTAACATTCCACCATTGCCAGTCGGCAGGAATATCTTTCAGCAGGTACGTGACCGCTGGGGTCTCTGAGGGGGCAAACCGGTATACCTGCTGGGTGGCATAGGCCCGTAGCTGCCGTTTTACCTGCAGAGCGGCGTAGTCGAGGTAGGCCTGGGCGCTACTCTGGCCATTCTTGTCAAAGTCTACCTGGATCGCGAAGGTAGTCGGTGGGGTATTGCTCACCGTGAATGCATAGCTTTTTTCACTGCGCTGGGCTTTGAGGTCGTAGCGGTAGGTACTCACTATGCCCTGGGTTTGCTCGCCTAGCTCCTGCCCGTTGACGCGCCACCGGAGGCGAGTGGCAACCTGCGCCGATGCGATCCCCGCGCCATGCAGAAGTGCTGGGGAGCCGGGAATTACTCCGGGTAACTCTACCGACAGGCGGAGTTGCCCCGTCAGCCCAAGGTACTCGCCCCACCATTCGCGGCCCGATTGCAGCAGGTTGACAGATTCCTTCTCGTGGAACCAGTAGTCGTCGAACTGATCGACGGTAGGCCCGGTACCCGATAGGGAGGCCACAGAAGGCACCCGTAGGCCTGGGGAAGTACCGAGCGTGAGGTAATAGTAGCTGCTGTCGGAGTAGGCGTTGGTCTGATGGGTATATGCTTTGGGGATAGAATCAAACTGAACTATGTGCGGTCCCTCGGCGTAAAAATAAAGCGCGTCTGAGTCGTCGAATTTCCCGTCTTCTTCGCCTTTTATCCAAATAGTGTTTTGAACCAGATCGTTGGGGCGGGGCGTAGCGTTGCTTTGGGGCAGCATACTGCCACCATTCCCGTACAGCTGCAGGTTTTTGGGATTTACTTGCGCGGGGTTTATTCCTGCTTTCCGCAGCCAGGCGGCATCGATCCTGTAGATACCAGATTGGGCGATGGCTACCTTGTACCAGACGCCGGAAGACAATACGGATGGGGCTTGGGCATAGCAGGGGCTATTCAGAAACGGCGCCCCTAGCAGGGCAATCGCTGAAATATAGCCGGGCAGGCGCCGCCACCCCTCATACGCATTCTTCCACCAAGGCATGGGCTGGGATTGTATAGCGACGGTTGGAGGATTTCTCGATGCAGAGTACCCGGGTTCGTCGCAGTGGGCCCCGGATAAATTCTCTTTTTTGAAAAACGAAATTTACTCCCTCATTTAGGTGCAAAAGTGATTTTTTATTGACGTCGGCATCCGGCTCGTTGTAGCGCGCGAGCGCCTCCACCAGGTAGGCATCGCTGCCGGTAGATGCTTTGGGGTTGGCGGCGTAGCGGCAGAGGGGCAGCAGAATATCGGCCGGAAATACGTCTTCGTTCAGAACCGGACGGAGTAATTCCCGAAAGGCAGACTTCCACTCCGGGCCGTGGGGGGCCAGCTTTTTTCGGGTGGGCGTAGTGTATACTACATGGTGCGCTATCTCATGCAGATAAGTGATCAGAAAGCTATACGGATTGAGGTTGGCATTGACCGTTATGCGGGGGCGTTGCCGGGGCTTTTGGGTAAAATCGCCCAGCCGGGTGCGGCGGGGGCGTACGATGCGCAGCTCAAACTGATACTGCTCCCACAAAGTTACGCAGTAATCGGCCGCGGTGGCGGGCACAAAGGAGGCCAGGGCGTTGGGTTTTTCCATGGCACTAAATAAAAAAAGATAGCTCTATTTTCATAGAGCTATCTTTGGGTTTCGTCGTTGTAATTTCTTACAAAGAATCAACAGCCATCGTGTCAACAACCATGGTGTCAACAGACATCATAGTGTCAGCTTCCATGCTCATAGTAGTAGAGTCAACGGCAGCTTCTTCTGAAGGCTTGCTAGTGCATGAAGCGAAAGCGATCATACCAGCAACGAATGCGAATGCGATGAATTTTTTCATTTCTTGGGTGTTTTTTAAGGTTTCGTGGACAAAAGTACTACTAAATTTCGAATTGCAAAGCTTTTGGGATTGTATTTTTCTAAGAACTTAGAATTTCCTTAGAAAATAATGCAGAAGCTTAGTTTTGTACAATGCTCATCGAGACATCAAGAAAATATTCAGATCGCTTTTAAAGATTTTTGGTTGAAAGCTTTTACGCATTGTGCTATTTCGGGAAGCAGCCCCACATTGTGCTCAATTCCGTTCCCGATCACAATAACGTCGGCACCGGCTTCCAGAGCCGTGTAGGCTTTTTCGCCAGTGTTGATTCCGCCTCCCACGATCAGAGGTACTTCGGTGGCTTCGCGCACAGCCGAAATGACAGAAGCCGGCACGGGGCGCTGCGCACCACTGCCCGCGTCGAGGTACATCAGGCGCAGGCCAAGCATTTCGCCGGCCATGGCTGTGCAGGCTGCCACGCTTGGCTTGTCGTAAGGAATCGGTGGTGAGCTTGCCGCTTTCCACGAGCATATAGCCGGTAGGTAGTATTTCCAGATTGCTTTGACGAAGCAGCGGCGCGGCAATGACGTGCTGCCCGATCAGGAACTCCGGATTGCGCCCCGAAATAAGCGATAGTAGCAGGATGGCGTCGGCCGTGGGCACAATGTGCAGGCTATTGCCCGGAAAGAGAATGGCAGGAATGCGGGTATGCGCATGAATGGCATCTACGAGCTGATCAATGGCGTAGCGGGTTACCAGGCTACCGCCGACAAAAAAAAAGTCGACGCCCCACGCTTCTGCCTGCTCCAGAAACTGCGGGAATGTGGTGAAGTCGATCTTGTCGGGGTCCAGCAGGACGGCGAAAGACCTTTTCTGTTCTGCATACTTCTGCTGTAAAAGGGCCGCTATGGTATCTTTCCTGTTATGCATCCGTTTTTTTCTCTGCTTCGACAAAGTGAGTAAGTTGCTTGCGGGCCCAGCCTACGGCGAAAGTCCAGGCAAGGCCACGCAACGCTGTACCAACTGATAGCCCATCATCGGTACTCTTCGGCCGCGGCACGTCAGGCTTTACTGGCGCGGGGGTCAGAGGCTGTTCTTCGGTACCGTCTTCTGCCGGAAGCAGGGCATCCATGAGCAGGTATACCCCCGCTACTACGCCACCTATTACCAGGGCCTGCTTGCCGTAATGCGTGGCGTCGCCTTTTAATTCCTGCCATTGGGCGTCCATTTGCTGACGATAGCTTTCTACCGTTTCTTTCATTTGCTCCTTTTCTCGCGGAGTGTCTGATGAAAAAGGTTTGGTATGTCGGGTCAATAGGCTCATAGTTTTCCGGAAAAGCCGCACGGGCCTGCTTTGCTAAAATTATCCAAAAGTAATGAAATGCCCGTAAACGTTTTCTGTCGACGGGGAATTTAAGGGTTGCCAGCCTGCTTTTCTTCCGCCATTTTGGCGAGCAATACCCGCAAGATAGACAACCAGCGGGGGCGAAACAAAAACCACAGCAGAGCAAGGATCATAAAAAACCCCAGTACAATCAGATAGCCCGCGTATCGGCTTTCTAGCCAGACATTAAGGCCAACGGCTAACAGGATAATAGCCAGTATACCCATGACAAACAGCAAAAAAGCACCCACGCTAAGGTAGATGAGTTTGAGAATGAGCTGCTCAATCCGGTCGCGCTGTTCCAGCTGGAACAGTTCGATGCGGGTTTCCAGGTACCGAAGGAGGGTTGCTCTGATTTCTTCAAGTTGTCGAAACATGGCAATCAGATGTTAGGAGGGTGGGGCCCGAAGCTCAGCGCTTCGGGCCGGGTGCCGAATTGCTTCGGCGGTGGGGTTAGTCTACCAGCAGACCCAGCAGACCGGAGATCACAGCCACGATCAGTCCGAAGAGCAGG
>CATMVR010000110.1 GCA_950075905.1 uncultured Persicitalea sp.
TGAGCACGAAATGCTCCAGCCCGGAAAATCGGGTAAGCGCCCCGTGGTACGCGGCGACGCCGACGCCAGCGAGATGATCCGGCGCATTCTGAGCAACGACCCCGACGAGCGCATGCCCAAGGAGGGCACTCCCCTCACCGACGACGAAGTAAGTACCCTGAAAAAGTGGATTGACCAGGGGGCTAAGTGGGGCAACCACTGGGCCTACGACCGCGTGGAGCGCCCCGAGGTACCTGCGGCCGGCAGCATCTGGACAAAGTTTGGCATCGGAGATACGAAAACGGCCGCCTGGCCCCGTAACGAGATTGACCATTTCGTGCTGAAAAAATTACAAGGAAAGCACCTCTCGCCTTCCCCCGAGGCCGACCGCGCCACGCTGGTCCGGCGGGTGAGCCTGGACCTGACCGGCCTGCCTCCTACCGAGCAGGAGGCCCGCGCGTTTGTCAAAGATACGTCGCCCGATGCCTATGAGAAGATGGTAGACCGCCTGCTGACCTCCCCGGCCTACGGCGAGCGCTGGGCCGCTATGTGGATGGACCTGGCCCGCTACGCCGACACCAAAGGCTACGAGCGTGACCCCGGGCGCAGCATCTGGCGCTACCGCGACTATGTGATTCGGGCCTTCAACGATGACAAACCCTTTGACCAATTTACCAGCGAGCAGCTGGCCGGTGACCTGATGACTTCCAGGCAGCAGCCTTTTCCTACCGAAGAGCAGCTGGTGGCTACGGGCTTTCACCGCAACACCATGAACAACGACGAGGGTGGCACGCAGGACGAGGAGTTCCGCGTAGCGGCCCTCATTGACCGCGTCAATACCACCTGGGAGGTATGGCAGGGTACGACTTTCGGCTGCGTGCAGTGCCACAGCCACCCCTACGACCCCATCCCGCACGAGGACTACTACAAGTACATGGCGTACTTTAACAATACCCGCGACGAGGACGTTACTTCTGACACGCCCACGCTTCGCTTTTTCAAGGGAGAGGATTCCGCCCGGGTAGAACGGGTGAAAGCCTGGGTGAATCAGTTTGATCGCGCGCAGGCGCAGCAGGTGGCGCAGTTTATGCGCATTATGGAGCCTAAGATCAACTCGCACGACTTTGATGAGTATGTCAAGTCTTCCCTGCTCGACGCCAAGTACTACGGCGGGCAGCACGGTGGCTCGGCCCGGATAAAAGACATTCCGCTGACGGGAAAAGACCGGCTGCTGATGAACGTATCGACCGGAGCCGAAAACGCCCGCATGACCCTGCACCTCGACTCACTGGCCGGAAGTGTATTGGCCCAGGTAAAAATTCCTAACCGGGATACGGTCCTGATTATCCCCCTGCCCCCTCTGAAAGGTACGCACTCCCTGTACATGGCGTTTGACAGTCCCAAAAACCCGGAGAAGTGGATTCAGATCAAGTGGGTGGCTTTTCAGAAAGCCCTGCCCGGCACCGACCGGCCCGAATACACCGACATTACCAATGAGTATGTAAAGGTACTGAAAGCCCGTACCGAAAGCACGCCCATTTTGTGGGAAGGCCGCGGACACCTGGCCCGCAAAACCCATGTGTTTGAGCGGGGCAACTGGCTGGTGCCGGGGCAGGAGGTAAAACCGGGCGTTCCGGAGGTATTTGGCAAGCCTACAAGCAATATGCCCGCCGACCGCCTGGGTCTGGCGCGCTGGATCACCCACCGCGACAACCCCCTCACGGCCCGGGTGATGGTAAACCGCCTGTGGGAGCAGCTCTTTGGTACTGGCATTGTGGAGACCGTGGAGGACTTTGGCTCGCAGGGTATAGAGCCCACGCACCGCGAGCTCCTCGACTGGCTGGCCGTGGCCTACATGGAAGACGATAGGTGGAGTACCAAAAAACTGTTGAAACGAATAGTGATGTCGGCCACCTACCGGCAAAGCTCGGAGGCAACCCGCGACAAGCTGCAAAAAGACCCCTACAATACCTGGCTGGCGCGCGGTCCGCGGGTACGCCTCAGCGCCGAGCAGGTACGCGATCAGGCCCTGGCGGCCTGCGGACTGCTGTCCAAAAAAATGTACGGCCCCGGCGTGATGCCCCCGCAGCCCGAGGGCATCTGGCTGTCGCCCTACAATGGCGAGAAATGGAAGCCCAGCGAAGGCGAAGACCGCTACCGCCGGGCGTTGTATACCTACTGGAAGCGTACGGCCCCCTACCCGTCTATGGTTACGTTCGATGCTCCAAGCCGGGAATTCTGCCAGTCGCGCCGGCTTCGCACTAATACGCCTTTGCAGGCGTTGGTAACCTTGAACGACCCGGTCTACCTGGAATCGGCCCGGCAACTGGCCCGTACCATGCAGCAACGCGGAAAAACCCCGGAGCAGCAGTTGAAAGCAGGGTACCGGCTGCTTACCCACCAACCCATCGAAACAAAAAGCCTGCTCGTACTGGAAAATGTATACCGCAAGGCACTCGCCACCTATCAGAAAAAGCCCGCTGATATGGATAGTCTGCTTAGACACAGTGATCAGAAAACCCCGGAGCTGGCGGCCCTGACCATTTCGGCCAATGTGATTCTGAACCTGGACAAGATTGTTACCAAAGAATGATTCTCTGACCAATACTCATTTCAAAATAGACCTATTATTCCTTTAACTCAATAAAACAATGAACCAAGAAGATAAGAATTTACTAACCCGCCGGAACTTCGTTGGCAAAGCCGCCGCCGCCGCCACGGCTTTTATGATCGTGCCCCGCTTTGTGCTGGGCGGCAAGCGCCCCGATGGCTCCCGCTACCTGGCGCCATGTGACCTGATTTCACTGGGCTTTATCGGTACCGGCAAGCAGGGGCGCGGCCTCACCGGCTCGTTTCTGGGTACGGGCGAAACCCGCATCGTGGCCCTCAGCGAAGTGTACAAAGCCAAGGCCCAACTCACCAAAGATCGGATCAAGGCCTACTATGACAAGAATTCCGAAGCCGGCGGCTACTCTGACATCCCCGTATACAATGATTTCCGCGAGCTACTGGCCCGGAAGGACATAGACGCCGTAGTCATTGCCACCCCCGACCACTGGCACGCGGCCATGGCTGTGCGCGCCGCCGAAGCGGGCAAAGATATCTATTGCGAGAAACCGCTTTCGCTGACCGTGCGCGAGGGCCGCGCCATGGTAGATGCCGCCCGCAAGCACAAGCGGGTGTTCCAGACGGGCAGTATGCAGCGCTCCTGGCCCGAGTTCCGGCAAACGGCCGAGCTGATCCGCAATGGCTACATCGGCGAAATCAAGCACATCAAAGTCAATGTCGGCCCACCGCCGGTACCTTACACGCTGGCCGCCGAGCCAATCCCCGAGGGCCTCGACTGGACCGCCTGGCTGGGGCCCAACGCGCCCGTCAATTTTAACTCTGAACTGGCACCACCTACGTCTAAAGACGTATTTCCCAACTGGCGGCTCTACAAAGAGTTTGGCGGCGGCATGGTCACCGACTGGGGTGCCCACATGTTCGACATCGTGCAGTGGTCGCTGGATATGGATGATAGCGGCCCCGTGGAGGTCATTGCCCCCGACGGCAAGGACCATCCCCACCTGACCTACCGCTACGACAACGGCATCACGATGACCCATGAAAAATGGGACTGGAACAACGCTATTCATTTTGTAGGTACAGAAGGTGATCTGAAAGTGCAACGCAAAAAGCTGGAAACTACCCCCGCCTCCCTGAAAGACAAGGTAATCGGCGAAAGCGAAAAGCACGTATACAAGAGCGAAAACCATTACAAAGATTTCCTGGACGCCATGCGCAACCGTACCAAGCCGGTTTGTGATGTAGAAATCGGTCACCGTACGGCATCGGTTTGCAACATCGGCAACATTGCCTACCAGCTGGGTCGCCCCTTGCAGTGGAACCCCAAGAAGGAGAGCTTCAAAAACGACAAGGAAGCCAACGCTTTGCTTGGTCGCGATATGAATGATACGTGGGGGATTCGTATATAGTGATGTTGTGTTATTAGGTTAACCACAGAGTTTAGAGAGCGGTACGCCGCCCGGTTTAAGCACGGAGTTTCACAGATTTTTTTTCTTTGCGTACTTTGCAGATAATTAGATAGAGGGTATGAAAAAAGGTTCCAAATGGCAGATACCTCAGCCCCTTAGCTAGTGCATGAGAACTAGACAAAAAAGGTGTGGCCCCGCCGGGGCTATATAGAAAGTCAAGCCCCGGCGGGGCGTCACCTTAGTAGAACAAAGATGATAACACCAGTATTGAGCCCCAGCGGGGCGACACCTCAGTAGCACATCTAACAAGACCAACTAAAACAAATCTCAAAATGGCAAATACATTTAGCCAAATTTACATTCAGCTCGTATTTGCGGTCAAAGGGCGGCAAAGCCTTGTTTTGGAAAAGAACCGGGAAGCGCTGGAAAAGTATATATGCGGAATTGTCAGTGGTTTGGGTCCAAAAGTCATGGCTCTTTATTGTATGCCGGATCACCTCCATCTATTTATTAGTTTGCGTCCAACCACTGTACTAGCGGATTTTGTGCGAGATGTAAAAGCCAATTCCAGCAAATGGATGAATGACAACCGCAAAACACCATTTAGTTTCTCCGGGCAGGAGGGTTATGGTGCATTCAGCTATTCCAAATCCCAGAAAAGTCAGGTCATTCAATACGTATTAAACCAGGCCGAACATCATAGAAAGAAAACATTCCGGGAAGAATACATCGAATTCCTGGAAAAATATGAAATTGAGTACGATGAAAAATATTTGTTTGAATGGATAGAGTAAGCGCTTTTGTCTGGTAAAGAATTTGGTATACATATGCCAATAATAACGCCAAACAAGATGCCGCCCCGCTGGGGCTAGATCCCTAATCAGGAAAACGACTGCTACTGAGGTATCGCCCCTCCGGGGCTGAAAAATGACGAGCCCCAGCGGGGCGGCATCTTAGTAGAACATCGCTAACAGACCCGATAAAAGCTCCGTGGGAGCGGAGCCTCAGTAGCCACGATGCCAACACAAGCAATAAAAGCCCCAGCGGGGCGACACCTCAGTAGAACATCGCTACCAAACTCGATAAAAGCTCCGTGGGAGCGGCACCTCAGTAGCCACGATGCCAACACAAGCAATAAAAGCCCCAGCGGGGCGACACCTTAGTAGAAACCATGCAAAGCCCCGGTGGCACAAGAAAGCATCCGGATTATAAACAACCCAAAAACTCATGGACAAACTCCTGCAAGAACTCCAGCATGCCGAACTCCAGCGCCAGACCCGGCGGCATTTTCTCAGAGAATGCGGCTTTGGCCTGGGTGCCATTGGGTTAGGCAGCCTGATGGGCGGGTGCGTCACCAACGCTACCGAACCGGCAGCCCCCGCCATCCCCACCGACCCCATGGCCGTACGGATGCCGCAGTTTGCTCCCAAAGCCAAGCGCGTCATCTACATCCACATGGCCGGGGCACCGTCGCAGTTGGAGCTGTTTGACTACAAGCCCGAGCTGGTGAAGTACCACGGGCAGGACTGTCCGGCCGAGTTTCTGGAAGGCAAGAAATTTGCTTTTATTCAGGGAGTACCCAAAATGCTCGGCCCGCAGGGCGAATTCAAACAGCACGGGCAGTCGGGGGCGTGGATATCCAACTACCTGCCCTACCTGCAGACCGTCGCCGACGAGGTGACTTTCCTCAAAGCCATGCATACCGATCAGTTCAACCACGCCCCGGCGCAGTTGCTGATGCATACAGGTAGTGCCCGGCTAGGCCGCCCGAGCCTGGGGGCCTGGTCGGTGTATGGGTTGGGCTCGGAAAATCAGAACCTGCCGGGCTTCATCGTGCTGGCCTCGGGGGGCAAGCAACCCGACGCCGGCAAAAGCGTATGGGGCAGCGGCTTTTTACCCACGGTGTACCAGGGCGTGCAGTGCCGCACCGGCGGCGACCCGGTACTCTACGTGTCAGACCCCAACGGCATGAACCGCGACCTGCGCAAGCAGACCATCGAGGCCATCAACGAGATCAACCGACAAACTTACGAGGAAGTACAGGACCCCGAAATCCTGACCCGCATCAGTCAGTACGAAATGGCCTTTCGCATGCAGATGTCGGTACCTGAGGTCATGGATGTTTCCAAAGAACCCCAGTACATTCTGGATATGTACGGGGTAAAACCCGGCGACGGCTCCTTTGCTATGAATTGTCTGCTGGCCCGCAAACTGGTCGAAAACGGCGTGCGCTTCGTGCAGCTGTTCGACTGGGGCTGGGACACCCACGGTACCAGCGCCGACGGGGCCCTGGAAATAGGCCTGCACGACAAGTGTAAGGAGTCTGATCAGGCGGTGTCGGGTCTGTTGCAGGATCTGAAAATGAGGGGCCTGCTCGACGAAACCCTGGTGGTATGGGGCGGCGAGTTTGGCCGGACCCCCATGCAGGAAAACCGCAACGGACAGGTACTACCCTTCATGGGCCGCGACCACCACCTCGAAGCCTTCACCATGTGGATGGCCGGAGGGGGCGTCAAGAAGGGGTACAGTCATGGCGAAACCGACGACCTGGGCTACTACGGAGTGAAGGATAAAACCCACGTGCATGATTTGCAGGCTACTATCCTGCACCTGATGGGTTTTGATCACGAAAAATTCACCTACCCCTTCCAGGGCCGGAACTTCCGGCTGACGGATACGGCGGGGAAGGTGATTTCGCCTATACTTGCCTGATTAATTGTATATAAAATTTAACCACAGAGTTTTAGGAGTTTTGGCACAGAGAAACACAGAGTATCCTTCGTGAAAATCTGTGTCTAAAAAAACAAACACCCATGACCCAAATCAACGCTTTCCGGATGAAGCTGAAACCCGGCTACGAGGAAGAATACAAAAAACGCCACGATACCATCTGGCCGGAGTTGAAGGAGCTGCTGGAAAAGGCCGGTATCTCGGAGTACTACATTTTTCTGGACGAAGCTACCCTCTCGCTTTTTGCGTTTCAGAAAGTAAGCCCCCCGGCCCAACCGCTCGACCTGCCCGCGCAGCCCGTCATGCGCCGCTGGTGGGACTACATGGCCGATATTATGGAAGTCAATCCTGACAACTCTCCCGTCGTGGTACCCTGCCCGATGGTATTCTCGATGTAACATTCTATGAAAAAAACCTTCGGTATAGTCGGCCTGATTACCGTACTACTCAGCCTTTCTCCCGGCCCGTCCTGGGGGCAGAAAGCCCCGCTGCGCCGGGCAGACAGCTTTTTTGGCCTGCACTTTGACTTCCACGCCGGGCTGGGCGATACGCTCATCGGCAAGTCTCTTACCGAAGGTATGGTAGATAGCCTGCTCAGGGCGGTTAAACCCGACTTTATTCAGATAGACTGCAAGGGGCATCCGGGGGTATCGAGCTACCCCACAAAGGTAGGCCACTCCGCCGGGCGTTTTGTCAAAGACCCGCTGGCGCTCTTCCGCAAGGTAACGCGGCAGCACGGGGTAGCGCTGTACGTGCACTACTCGGGTGTCTGGGACAACGAAGCCGTGAAGCACCACCCGCACTGGGCCCGCCACGATGCCAACGGCAAGCCCGACCCGCAGAAGATATCCTTCTGGAGCGCCTATTCAGATAGCCTGCTCATTCCGCAACTCAAAGAAATCAGCGACTACGGCGTCGATGGCGTCTGGATTGATGGCGACAGCTGGGCCGTGGAGCTGGACTACCGCCCCGACGCCCTGGCCGAGTTCCGGAAAGTAACGGGCGTCACCACTATCCCCCAAAAAAAAGGCGATCCCCACTATGACGAAATGCTGGAATTTACCCGCAAAAAATTCCGCGACTACATCGCTCGTTACACCAACGCCCTGCATCAGCATAACCCCCGCTTTCAGGTAGCCAGCAACTGGGCCTTTTCGTCGTTCATGCCCGAGCTGGTGGATATCCCCGTAGACTTCATCTCGGGCGATTTTGCGCCTTTCAACAGCGTGCTGAGCGGGGCCTACGAAGCCCGCTGCATTGCCCCGCAGGGTAAGCCCTGGGACCTCATGGCGTGGAGTTTCGGCGGCGACTGGAGCGGCATGAAGTCGCCCAAATCGGCTACGCAGCTCGCGCAGGAGGCCGCGCAGGTCATGGCTATGGGTGGAGGATTTCAGGCCTACTGGTCGCAGGCCCGGGATGCCTCGCTTCCCGCCTGGGCCTTTGGTACCATGGCCAGTCTGGCGGAGTTTTGCCGGGCGCGTCAGCCCTGGTGCTACAAGGCCACACCCGTGCCGCAGGTGGCCCTCTACTACTCCACCGCCGGCCAGAAGCATCTGACCAATGCCGTCTACAAGTCTAACGGGAGCCAACAGGCGCTGAAAGGAATACTCGAGCTGCTCCTCAACAATCAGCTATCCACCGAAATCCGCATGACCCATACCCTCACGGGAAAAATGAATCAGTACCCGCTCATCGTCCTGCCCGAGTGGGAGGTACTATCTGATACCGAGCGAAAGGAACTGCTGCTGTACGTGGAAAAAGGCGGCAACCTGCTCGTCATTGGCCCGAGGGCCGTCGACAATTTCAAGGAAGCGCTGGGCGTAATGCTCGGGGAGTTCCGGCCGGGCTCCATCCATTTTGGGGCGTCGGGGCTTATCACCGCCACCACCACCGACTACCGTACCTTTACGCCCGAAAAATCTACCCGTACGTTTGGCGGCATTTACAGCGCCCGCGATCTGCGCAACCTGCTGGGTCCGGCCGCCAGCATCGCTACCTATGGGCAGGGCAAAATAGCCGCCGTGTACGTGGGCCTGGCCGACGCCTACCTCAAAAACGAGTCGTACGAGGCCCGGCGCTTCGTGGGCGAGCTGGTGCGGGAGCTCTTTGCTCCCCGGGTGGAGGTATCGGGCTCGCATTTTGTGCACGTGGCCGTTAACCAGAAAAACGGAAAAACGCTTATAAACCTTCTGAACGTGGCCGGACCGCACAAGTCTGCGGCTTCTTTTGACGAGGTACCCGCGTTGGGGCCGTTGAAAATCACCCTGACCCACCCGCGCCGGCCCGCCCGGCTAACCCTCCAGCCCGAAGGAAAATCACTCGCTTATGAGTACACCGGCGGGCAGGTTGTCTTTTCCTTAAATAAACTCGACATCCATTCCATTGTCGAGGTAGATTAATGCTTTTGTTTGTCTATGCTCACAACCCTGCTTTTGCAAACCTCCGACTGGGCCCTGTTTTTCGGGCGTTTTCATCCCGTGCTGGTACACCTGCCAATTGGTTTCCTGCTAGTAGCCGCTCTGCTCGAAATCGGGCGTCGCCTGGGCAAAATCAGTGTCAGCGAATCCACGGTTTCGTTCGTACTGTTTTGGTCGGCCGTGAGTGCCACGGTTACCTGCGCGGCGGGGTACCTGCTTTCGCTGGGCGGGGGCTACGAGGAAGAACTCCTCGACGAACACATGTGGCAGGGTATCGGGGTAGCGGCGCTGGCGTGGATAGCCTGGGTGGCCAAATCGGACATTCTGGGCAACCGGCTGGCGTTTGCGCCGGTACTTTATCTGCCTGCCCTGGGCATCGGTACCCTGCTCACGCTGGCTGCCGGGCACCATGGCGGGGGGCTTACCCACGGCGAAGGCTACCTGACGCAGTACACCCCGGAGCCTTTTCGCGCGCTGGCGGGATTGCCCCCCCGGCAGGAAGAAATAACCGAAATAAAACCCATCGCCAACGTACCCGAGGCAGTCGTGTACCAGGATATTGTACGCCCAATCCTTAGCGTGCACTGCATTCAATGCCACAACCCGTCCAAAATGAAGGGCGACCTGCGCATGGATAGCTACGAGCTACTGGTAAAAGGGGGAGAGAATGGGCCGGTGTTTGTTGCGGGTAAGGGAATGGACAGCGAAATGATCAAACGCTGCCTGCTGCCCGTCGAGGACGACGAGCACATGCCCCCCAAAGGTAAACGGCAGCTATCCGAATCGCAGATTACCCTGCTGACCTGGTGGATCGATCAAGGCGCTCCGGTGGATAAGAAGGTAGCTGAGCTGAAAGCCGACGAGAAAATAAAACCCGCCCTGGCGTCGCTGAGTACGGCGGGCGGCGGCGAAGAAATGCAAAGTACTCAGTCGCCCGTACTGAGCCTGAAAGTAGCCGAACCGGACCAAAAGGCGGTAGAGGCTCTCAAAAAAGCCAACCTGCTGGTAATGCCCGTGGCCCGTGAGCAAAATCTGGTGGAGGTGAGCGCGATCAATGCCCCTGCTTTTTCTGATAAGCAGGTTGCCCTGCTCACTCCTCTGGCCGCGCAGCTGGTATGGCTCAAACTGAGCGATACGCAGGTGACCGATGCCTCTCTCGTGGAAGTGGGAAAATTGAAAAACCTGAACAAGCTGCACCTCGAAGGTACCTCCGTAGGGGATGCCGGACTGAACCACCTGAAAGGATTCCCC
>CATMVR010000111.1 GCA_950075905.1 uncultured Persicitalea sp.
GAGAGTGTGACTGGAGTTCAGACGTGTGCTCTTCCGATCTGAAGTACCCAATTTTCTGACTAAAATACACCTGCTGGAACATTTGCTGGGGCAAAACGAGGAGTTTAGCCGGGTACTGATCTTTACCCGTAGTAAAGAGAATGCCGATAACGTCTATAAATTCCTGCTGCGAAAGGTAGTAGATGAGGAGGCTATCCGGGTGATTCATGCCAATAAGGGGCAAAACACCCGCATCAACGCCATGGAAGCTTTCAAAGAAGGTAACGTACGGGTGTTGGTAGCGACGGATGTGGCCTCCCGGGGTATTGACGTTACGGAGGTAAGCCACGTAGTTAACTTTGACGTGCCGCTGATCTACGAGGATTATGTACACCGCATTGGTCGCACGGGTCGCGCCAATCGGACCGGCAAGGCCATCACGTTTCTGACTCCCCCCGAAGAGGTGCACATCCGCAACATCGAGGGGCTGATCCGGATGGAGATTCCCCGGCTGCAGGTACCGGCCGAAATCGAGATCATGTCCACGCCTTTTGACGAACGCCAAAGCCAGCTACGAGAGATCGACGAACAAAAACGCCGCGCCGATCCGACTTTCCAGGGAGCTTTTCACGAGAAAAAGAAGCGTCCGCATATGTCTTCGGCGGCCCGTCGTGATCCGCGTAAAAAAGCTGCAGCCAAACGGCGTACCCGCCGCTAGTGCAATAAAATTACGTACCGGCGCGTTCCGTTAAGTACGACCCGTCCATGCGTATTAATTGATTCTGTTTATAGCTCACTATGAAGACCTTAGTTCGATTGTTTTGCCTGCTCCTGATTCCTGAAATGGGTTGGTCACAGACCATGCAGTTTGTCAGTAATGCCCGTTCACTGGATACCAATCTGTCAGAACCGCGCAAGCTGACTCTAGCCGAGCGCCGTGTGCTGCCGCTGTTTGGTGAGCAGCGCAAAACGTCTGAACAGATCGAAGAAGAAATCAAGTTTCTGAGCGAATGTGACAAAATGTTTACGAACCGCGACGAGGCCAGTACTTTTTTTGCTGCCCGGGCCTGGGAGTACGTGCAGGAAGGGCAACTGGATACGGCAGCCTACCGCTTCAACCTGGCCTATCTGCTGAATGAAAAAAACGTGGATGCCTTCTGGGGGCTGGGCGTGATCTGCTACCAAAAAAACATGTTGGAAGACGCCGAGCGCATGATGCGCCGGGGGGTAGAGGTAGCTCCGGAAAACGTGCCGCTGATGGTCGATCTTTCCACCATAGAGCTGCGGCACTACAATGAAAAGAAAGAGCCACAGGACCTGGAAGAATCGTACCAATTGCTGAAACGCGCCGCTACCCTGGATACTACCTACGCGCAGACTTTTTATAACCTGGCCCTGGCCGAATTTTACCGGGCCGACTACCCCAATGCCTGGAATGCGCTGCATACGGGCCGGAAGCTCAACTTCCAGTTGGTAGACTTTCAGTTTGTGGAGCTGCTCCGGGCTCAGCTTCCAGACCCGGAAGGGTTCTTCAAATAGCTTTCAGGTCGTCAGGGTATAGTACCATTACCTGGCTGACGACCTGAAAAACCTGACCCCTACTTAAACATAAAGCCCGAAGGAGCCACATCCACCCGGATGGAATCCACCACCGAGCCATCGGTACGGTAGCGTATTACGTAGCCCGACTGCTTGTAGGAAGGCGTTACGCCGGCATAAATCAACCCCTGCATTGGATCGACCCCCAGGCCGGTAAACACCCGGTTTACAAAAGGTTTGTCGGCCGCAATAGTAGCGTCGTCGATGCTGAAATAGTACGTCTCCCCCTTTTCTTTGTAGCTATCCGTCGGATCGTAGAAGGAGTACACAAAGTAAAAACCTCTGCGGTCGGGAGTGATGGCGTAGTTGGAGGGCGATTTTAGCGGATTGGTTCCCACGCGCAGCGTAGCTTCTACGGCGTCGGTCCGAGGGTTTACCCGGTACACTACACCATTCCCCTTTACCCATAACTTCCCGTTGGCATCCACATCGATGGGATCGGGTGAAGCACCCAGTTTGATGCTCCGTTTCACGGTATCCGTGGTGGCATCAATGACCGTCAGATTTTCGGTACCCCCTACCGCGCCAAGAAATACCTCATTTCCTATTTTTACCATATGTTCGGCCCCCTTGGGAACCGGAATTTTCCGGATTACTTTGAAATTATCGAGGTCTATTACCGCGATATAGCCGGGGTTCTTGTAAAAATTGGAAAAGTCGCCCGTCGCGTCCCAGCAGGATACGTAAGCTTTGGAGTCGCTGATGCCAACCACCGCGCGCGGATTCTCGATATCGGGAGCAGTCAGCGTAGCTTCCGACTTGAAGGTACCCATGTTCACGATCTCGATTTTATCCAGTCCCGGCGAACTATTGTCGAGCAGAATAATCGAATGTCCCCCTACCTCCGTGTAGTCCTGGGCGTTGCCGGTGAGTGAACGCCCGTTTTCTTTCAGAAAGAGGTCTACCTCCGCTGTTGATTTTTCTCTTCTCAGAAAAGAGATACTGCCATTGTTGTCAAAATAGTTGCCAGCATTCCGGATCATCACCCCTAGTTCGTACATTTCAGGATCGGGTACCTTCTCCCGACACGAACCCATCATACCCACCACCAGCATGGCTGCTGCTACTTTGAAAAATTGTTTTCTCATTTTGATTCAGAATTATAAGTCACTACTAGATTTAACGAAAAAGTGCGTCCCGGCATGGCGTTCCGCTTTACATTGAGATAAAGAGCGTCAAAAATATTGTTGGCCTGGATCTGGGCGGAGGTGTGCCAGTGCCCACGCTGCCAGGTGGTTTCGGCCAGCAGATTGGCTACCACGTAGCCCGGCAGGAAGCGGAAGTTATCAAACGTATAAAAGCTTCGCGACACGCCCCGCAGCTGGGCCGTAAGGCGGGTGCGCCCGCGCTGGGCGTAAGCGTTGACATTGGCCTGGTGCAGGGGCACGTACACCAGCTGTTTGCCCACCACATCCACGGCGTAGGTATCGTACACGCGCTCCTGGGAGGTGCGCGTGAGGGCGTAACCGCCGGAAGCCCCGGCCTGCCAGCTCGTGAAGTCTGCCTGCCACTGTCCCTGCACTTCTATGCCACGCGCTACTACCAATTGCAGGTTTTCTACGCGGTAGCCGCGCTGCGGGTTCCAGTAGGTCCAGTCGTCTACGCGGTTGTGATAGGCGGTGAGGGAGCCCGTCAGGCTGTGCACTGGGGAGGGGTTCCATTTGGCTTCCAGGCCGGCTTCCTTGTTGAATCCGCTTTCGGGCCGGATGGCCGGGTTGCCTAGCTCTCTCCAGTAGCGTTCGTTGAGGGTAGGTACCCGGTAGCTGCGGCCCAGGGAGCCTTTAAGGGTGAGGATATAGTCGGAATGGGTGACGAGGCGATATTCGGTGCCCAGAGAAGGTGTAATGGGTGGATCGAAGCGGGTTACGAAAGCCTGCCGCACGGTGGCCGACAGCAGCCAGCGGGCTGAGGCCTGCCAGCGGCTCATGGCAAAGAGATCGGCGCGGTTTTCAGTAATGAGCGGATCGGTGTAGCCGTCTACCCGTGTGCGGTAGTGGGCTACTTCGCCGCCAATCCGAACGGTAAGTGGCGTGGCACCAGCTCCCAGGCGCCAGTTCATTTCTTTTTCCAGGCGGGTCAGAAACCGATCTGTGCCCGTATGTTCCAGGTTAGCAAAGTCGCCACGGCCAAAGTCGATCAGGTCGCGGGTCCAGGCGCTGCGCCAGGTCCAGGTGGGGGTTTGGTACTGCACCATGGAGCGGTACGACTGCGTGCGGGTAAGCTCGCGGGAGGTGGGGTTGGCGGGCGCCAGGGTAATGCCGTTGTCGGTTAGCCACAGGTGGGCCGATAGCTGGCGGTCATTTTTTCCTTGTAGCACCAGGTCCTGCACCAGCCCGCGTTGCGACGCTTCGGCCGATTCCAGGGCGTAGCCCTCCCGTTGGGTAGAGGGGTAGCGGTTGGGCATCCGTCCCCCGTAAAGGAGTGTTTTTCCCGAAAAACGAAGGTTTTCATTCAGTTGGGTACCGTAGCTTGCGCCTATCTGGGTTTGCTGGTTGCCAAAGCTAGCCTGCCGTCGCCCTACACTGAGACGCAGGCCCGCAGGCTGGGTACCCGCTGATTCCAGCAGCAGGCTTCCGCCCACGGCGTCGGTACCTACCACACTAGCCGAAGCGCCGTACTGCACGGCCAGCCGCGTAAAACCCGCCACGGGTAGGGTAGAGAAATCGGTTTGTCCCAGATTGGGCTGATTGATGTTGAGGCCGTTCCAGAGCACAGCAGTATGCGACGACGAGGTACCCCGAAACGACACGGTATTGAGCTGACCTGGGCCATAGTTTTTGAAAGCCAGGGGGGTATGAAACGCCAGGAGATCGCTAAGGTTCTGAAATCGGAACTGCTCCACCGTGACTGAGTCGAAGCGTTGTACTTTAAGCCCGGCCAGGAACCGCGCGGGCGCAAAGCCGGTCACCGTTACGGGACGCAACGAGATGGAATCTTCCTGAGCGCGTAAGGTTGCGGTTGACGTCACTATTACGGCGAATAGAAAAGCCAAAAACCGCCCGTACAGTTGGCGTTTTGACAAAGTAGTACCTGCTAAATTGGCATAAAATACGATACGCGGTCGTGGCTCTTCCTCCGAGGGCCGAAACGGCGGATTGTCTTTGGCAGGTCTCCTGACTTGTCTCGCGGGTTCCGGGCCTTCCCGTGTCGGTCAAACGACACAGTGGCGAGTGGAATCGAACCAGCTAATTGAGTGAGATTTACAGTTGCGGGGACAGCTCCCGAATTACACGGGATTCCCTTTTAAGCCTTAAAAACCCGTATGAACGGGCATGAGGCACCAAAAACTTGGACAAAGGTAGGGAAATTCGTGAAGTGGCTGAGCAAAAAGCCAGAAAATATTACGGCGGCTTCGTCCGCAAATTGTCACGGCTTCGTCCTTTTTAAGGGAATGTTGGTATAAAAAAAGGGCGAATAGTTCGCCACAAGGGTATCTTTGGGTTTACTTTTTGATAAGAGTCATGAGCAATAGAGCGGCACGGCTGTCAATTGACAAAAAGATGCATTCGGCGTGGCTAATCACCGCCCTGGGGCTACCGGTAACGGCCGTGCTCTACACGGCCTTCTCCTGGGATTACTTCGGTATGTACGAAAACTGGAACGTCACGGCGGTTCCGCTGTACTCGCTGATCGCCTTTGCCCACTACGCCTATTTTCTTGCCTACGCCATACCGAGCCTGAAACGCCAGAACTACACGCTTTTTTCGTTCCACGTGCTGGGCAGTATGGTGGCGCTGATGGGTATATTCCACCTGGTGCACACGCAGCTTATCACCAAAGAAGAGATGAATCGGGCGCTCGAAATCTTCTATCAGGACAAGGCAAGCGCTATTTTGAAAAATTCCAACTTCATTGGTTTTATTCATGCGTTCAGTGCTTTTCTTACCTCGCTCTTTATTGTTACGTTTAACGGAATCCTGGCCAACTGGCAGTTTAATGCCCTCGGAAGAACCCCCGCGCCGGCCACGTCCTTTCTGGACACCCTCCCCCCTCTCCAGACCCTGCGCACGGTAGCCTGGCATCTGGCGGGTTGGGCTTTCTGGATATTCATTACGGTTTTTAACCAGTTGATGCGCGGCGAACCCATCGCCTGGAACAGTACCCTGCTCATGACTATCCCGTCGGCGCTGTTTTTTTACATTAGCCTGCGCACCAGCTTCAAACTCCTCACCCGCGACCAGCTCCTGCTGGCCATCGTGAGCGCCCTGGTGCTGTGGTTTTTGTTGTGCCTGCTCAAAAGCCTGTGGTTTATCGCTCTGGTCAAGGGATTGGGCTTTCCGCCCATTCTGGATGGCGTGGACGTGATTAAAAAAACATCGGCCATTGGCCCGGTCAATTCTTCGGGGTTCTACTCCACCGGCAAAATTGTGGGCTACGTGTTTGCTACCCTGGGGGCTAAGGAGGCCTACATTATTCTGATCAGCTTCATTTACGGCTACGCCCGGCGGGCCATTAGGTACCAGCGCGAGCTAAACCTGCTGGCCGAGATGCGACAGAAAGAGGCACTGCATCAGCAGGAGCTGCAACGGCAAGTAGTGGATGCTCGCCTGCAATCGCTCAAATACCAGATCAATCCGCATTTTTTGTTCAATAGCCTCAATTTTCTGTACGCGCAGGCGCTGCCGTTGTCGGAGCGTTTGTCGCGGTCTACGCTGCTGCTGTCGGAAATGATGCGCTACGCGCTCAACGAAAACAGCGACGAGGCGCGCGTGCCCCTCGAACAGGAAGTGCAGCATCTGGAAAACTTTTTGGAATTCAACCAGTTAAGATTCTCAAACCAGTTGCAGGTAAACTTTACTACGGAGGGCAACCTGCGCATCCGGCGCATTATGCCGCTGCTGCTGATTACCTTCGTCGAGAATGCCTTCAAGTACGGCGAGCTGCACGACATGCAGCACCCGCTCTGTATCCGGTTGCAGGTTACTGCCGATCAGCTTTCGTTTTTTGTAAAAAATAAAAAGCGCGGCGGACCAAAGGAAAATTCAACGGGCATTGGCCTGGATAATATTCGCCGTCGTCTTTTGCTGGGCTACCCCGACCGCCACACGCTGACGATCACCGAAGACGACCAGTTTTTTACGACCGAGCTCGTGCTGGTACTGTGATGCTTCAGCGCTACCAGAAGCCAGGTGGCGGTGGTAGGGCAGCAAACTTGCAGATAGGTTTCGAAAAATGAGTTTAGTTTATACGGATAATCTCCCGAATACCAACAAACTGACCACAACTATGCCCCTCAGCTGCCTCCTCGTTGACGACGAACAGGGCGCCCTGGACATCCTGGCGCACTACATTGAAAAAACTCCTTACCTGCGCCTTTCGGCAGCCTGCCTTAACCCCATGGAAGCACTCGATAAAGTGTTTTCTGAGTCGGTGGACCTCGTATTTCTGGACATCCATATGCCCGAGCTGTCGGGTATCGACTTCATCAAGCTGCTCGAAGGCCGGGCGAAAGTGATTCTGACCACTGCCTACGCCGAATACGCCCTGGAAGGCTACGAACTTAGCGTGGTGGATTACCTGCTGAAGCCAATCTCGTTTGACCGTTTCCTGAAAGCCGCTCACAAGGCTCGAATGGTCATTGAAGCTACCGCTCCGCAGTCGGTGTCCCCCTTGGTACCGGCCCCCGTACTCACCACCGATGAGGAAGACCATATTTTTGTGAAGGTCGATAACCGCGTACAGAAGGTGCGCTATGAGGATATTTTGTACGTGGAAGGGCTGGGCAACTATGTCAGTATCTTCACGCCTACCGAGCGCATTGTGTCGCTGCTGACCATGAAAGACGTGGAGGAGCGATTGCCCGGGCGGCTGTTCATGCGGATTCACCGCTCCTACATTCTCTCCCTGGACCGCATCAGGTACATTGAAGGCAATCAGGTTTTTATTGATAAAAAGACGTCCTTACCTTTGGGGGAAACTTACCGCGAACGTTTTTTCAAAGTACTGGACGAAAAAATGATGACCGGTAAGCGATAGTCTCCCTACCTGGCGTCTAATTCTACTTTTCATTGACCAACCTTACCGCTTCCCACGTTCCGCCCGTTTCCCAGAAGGGCATCCTGTACATGCTGGGCGCGGTAGTATGCTTTGGTACCGTAGGAGCTATGGCCAAATGGCTCAGCCGCGATTTTGACACCGTCGAACTGGTTTTCTTCCGAAATCTGGTAGGAGCCGCCTTTGTGCTGGTAAGTATGCTCAACCGTCCCTTTGAGCAAACCGGCGGCCGACCGTGGCTGCTGGTCTTCCGGGGCGTCATCGGTACCCTGTCGTTGTACCTCTACTTCTACGCGGTGCATATTCTGGGGCTGGGAGCGGCTACGACGTACCAGTACAGCTACCCGATTTTCCTGGCGGTGCTGTCGTGGCTTTTTGTGGGTGAGTCGCTGAGCCGGCGCGAATGGCTGGCGGTCTTCATCGGGTTTGGCGGCATTTTGTTTGTATTTCGACCCGATCTTACTGCTCCCCTCGGGCACCACGCCATTGGCCTCAGCAATGCTGTGTTTACGGCCATTGCCTACCTGTCTATCCGGCAGTTGAGTACGTTTTACGATACCCGGGCCATTATTCTGTCTTTCATGCTGTCGGGTATCCTGATGCCCATCGCCTCCATGCTGGCGGGCGAGTACCTGTCCATTGAGGGTTTTGGCTTTCTGATCGGGCATTTTGTGTGGCCTACCACCGCCACGCAGTGGGGAGGCATGCTGGCGCTGGGTATCATAGCCATGCTGGGGCAGTACTGCCTTACCATTGCCTTTACCTACGACAAAGCCGGACGGGTGGCGTCCATTGGCTACACCAACATCATTTTTGCCAGTCTGCTGGGCCTGTGGCTGGGTGATCCTTTTCCGGAAGCACTCACACTGGTAGGAATGGCCCTCATCATTGGGGGCGGGGTGCTGGTGTCGCTGCGCCCGCCGAAGCGAAGCAGCAAGGTGGAGGCTGATTTGTAGCTGTGGCAGTTTCGGTGTATTTTTGGTAAAAACAGACTGCCATGGCTACTATTACCGATCTCGCGCAATTGGACCTGAACGGCACCTACTCCTACGCCGACTACATCAAATGGCGTTTTGAGGAGCGCATCGAATTGCTGCGCGGAAAGATTTTTCCGATGACTCCCGCCCCCAACGTGAGGCATCAGCGTATTTCAACGGCTTTATCTATCAACTTGCTCAATCAGCTTTTCAACCAAAAGGTCCTACTCTTCTCTTCCCCCTTCGACGTACGCCTGTACAACCGGAAAAAGTCCATCAAAGCCAGTAAAGAAATCTACACAGTGGTGCAGCCTGATCTCTGTGTGATCTGTGACACCACCAAACTAGACAAGCAGGGCTGCAACGGGGCACCGGAACTGGTGATCGAGATCCTGTCACCCGGCAACAGTCGCCGGGAGATGAACGAGAAGTTTGAATTGTACCAGGAAGCGGGGGTACAGGAGTACTGGCTGGTAGAACCTGCCGAAGAAATGGTGCTGGTGTATGTACTGAACGAGCAGGAAAAGTACATGGGCCTCAAACCCGCCACTGACTTCGTAGTTTCTCCGCTTTTTCCTGATTTGAGAATCAGTGTGGCTGATATATTTGCCTGATTGATCTATTATAAACCCTCAACTTTTTAGCTATGAAAATTGTGAAATTAACCCTTCTCCTCGCGCTTCTGACGCACGTAGCCTTCCCTCAGGCTACAAAAAAAGAAATCCCGTTGTCAGGAAACAAAAGCCTGGAAATGGTTCAGGTAGCCGCCACCGAAGATACCTATGAGGGCAGAAAAGCCCTGAAAGTGACCAGCAAGCAGGGCGCTACATCGGAGGCAACCTTTGTTAAAATTAACAACTCTGATTTTAAAGACGGAGTCATCGAGATTGAACTGGCGGGCAAGCCCGGCACGGGTGCTTCTGACCAGGCCCGGGGTTTTGTGGGCGTGGCTTTCCGGGTTAATGAGGATAATTCAAAGTTTGAGTGCATTTATCTGCGCCCCACCAACGGCCGGGCCGACGATCAGCTTCGCCGCAACCACTCCGTCCAGTACTTTTCGTTTCCCGACTACCCCTGGCATCGGCTGCGCAAAGAAGTACCGGGTATGTACGAAACCTACGTGGATCTGGCTCCCGGCGAGTGGACGAAAGTTAAAATCGTGGTAAGTGGCACTACCGCCCGGCTCTACGTACACGATAATTCCCAGCCGACGCTGATTGTCAAGGATCTGAAACACGGCGCCGACCTGCGCGGAAAACTGGGTCTCTGGGTGGGGCCGGGCACGGAGGCACACTTTACCAACCTTACTGTGTCGAATCCCTGAGCGGCTACATCATGAATACCGATCTTTTGCAGGTAATTCCCGTCTTACCTTCCCGTGACATCGCCCGGGATGTAGCCTGGTACCGCGAAAAAGTGGGTTTCAAAAGCTATTTCTCCGATGGCATGTACGCGGTTCTGTATCGGGAAAACCTGTCTCTGCACCTGCAATGGCATGCCGATACCGAAGATGACCCCCTTCTGGGCGGGTCGGTGATCAGGATTCTGGTAAAAAACATCCGCCCATTGTTCGAAGAACTTGTAAAAAGAGGTACCGTTACGGAGGATAAATTCAGAGCCAACACCCCCTGGGGTACCCATGAGTTTGGCTTTTACGACCTGAACCGCAATGCGGTTTTCATCATGGAGGATATTGAGCGCTAACATCAGCGGGGCTCCGTCAGGCTTGCCCTGAGGTGGTGCAGGTACTGCCCGGCCAGTACCTCCCG
>CATMVR010000112.1 GCA_950075905.1 uncultured Persicitalea sp.
AATTCGCATCCCGACAGTCTAGCAGAAATAAAGAATCCCGGATGTGAAGTCGCTCACACCCGGGATCTCAGAGTCTCGCTCTAGACCTAGAACCAGACCTTCTTGGCGTTGATGGAGCCGTCGAAGTCCCGACCGCCCTTCACTTTGAAGAGCTTGCCAATGCGCTGGTCGCAGGCGTCGAAGATGCCATCACCGTCCGTATCTATGGCGCTGGCCTGTGGGCAACTGTCGCGGCAGTTGGGTATTCCGTCTCCGTCGGTATCGGCTACTACGTAGGCGTAATATACCTGTGTGGTAGTGGCGGCATTGACGAGCCCACTTACGCTGATTTCGATCCGGTCGAAAGACTTGCTGGTTTTAAAGCCGATCTTTTTGGGACCTGAGTCGTTTAGCAAATTATAGGCTATCAGATTGCTGCCCGTGAAGGATTCGCGGGCGATACTTCCCAAATAGGTAGATATCGTGATATTGTTAAGTACTCCGGCCGAAAGAACTCCGCTACTGTTGGCGATGACAAACCCGGCTTCGTAACCGGCCGGGAAAGCAACGGTACTGGCTATACGAATACTTCCGGAGCAGGTGATGCCCAGAAAAGTAGAGATTGTAGCGAAGTTGGTGGTGTCGCCATCGGTAGTGTTGGCAGCATTGGCCACCGGGTTGACAGGCAGAGGGTTGACACATACGCCTGAATTGGCCGAGGTTGGGGTGAAACCACTGCCTGCCAGGGCATCGGTGCATTCCAGGGCGCAGGAAGGCGGCTCTTCGAAAGCGTAGTAAATTCGCAGGGCTGAAACCGTAGCTGTGATAGATCCGCTCGTTACCAGTCGTACCTCATCAAAATCGGAGGTAGTGGTAAAGCTAATAATTTGCCGGGGAGATACACTACTCAGCGAGCCTATCTGAAGGGGGAGGGCTCCACCGATTGTAGCTGTTTGTTGCAGGGTCCCGTTGCGGTAGGTTTCGATGCGCAGGCTGTTGAGCAGATTGGCAGACAGCAGGCCAAGTAGTCCACTGCTTTCGCTGATCACAAAGCCGACCCGGTTGCCTGCGGGGTAGTACTGAGTGGTGTCCTGAATAGAGACAATAGTTGTATTCGCACCGAGTCCAACGTTGAGTGTTGCTGTGGCGAAGTCGTCCAGATTTCCATTCACAAGGTTTGGGGCATTGGTGAGTAGTCCCAGGCTCAAGAGGCTGCCTGAGAGATTGGTGACGCGGGTGTTGGGGCCTACTACGGGATCGTTGCAGGCCCGGTTGTTCTCAATAGTTCTGATTTGTGCGGAGACTGGCATGTACAGGCCAAGGCATAGCAGGCCTGCCAGTGCCCGGAGGCATGTCAGGATATATTTTTTCATTAGGTGAGTGGTGTTTTAGAGTGGTAGGAGGTTTGTTCTGCGATTTACATGGAGGAAATATTTTGATTGATAGAGGGCGGAGGGTCTACCTTAGAAAGATAAGGTAAAGCCTGTCATATGGGTGTGGGCTTATGGGATACCCTTAGCTCTGATTTCACCCTGGGGGGCTTTGATTGTTTCTTCATTGTGCGAGTGGCGGTTTTTTGGAGTTTTTCGTTGGTAAATGGATTAGATTGATTGAGGGACTTGTATTGAGTAACGGGGGGACTGAGTATGATAAATTGTTTTGGTATTGGATAACTTCAAGTCGCTGATAGCAAACAGTGTGCCAAAAATAAATTTCTATTCAAAAAAAGTCGCCGAACTAAGGGTGTTTTATGTAAACAGCATATTATTGTATTGATAATGAGTATATTGTGGACATATATAATTGGGGGGGTTCTCGAAATAAAATATTTTATTTCGAGAACCCCCCAATACAAAAATTTATGAATATTAGCCTAGACGAAGGCACCTGTTTTCAGTAAGAAGATTTACTTGTCGTTCAAAATCAGCGGTACGCTGCCTTTGCCGCCCCCCATGATCACAATCTTGGCGTTGGGCGATTTGGCGAGCTCTTTCTGGGCGTTGATCATCTCGTACTGCAGCTGCCGGTCGGTGAGGCTGCTGGCAATGATGGTCTGATAGTCGGAGATACCTTTGGCCTCCACGCGCTTCCGCTCTGCTTCCTGCTTTTCCTTTTGCAGCACAAACTCCATTTTCTGGGCATCCTGCTCGGCGTTGATCTTCGACTCGATAGTCTTCTTCACCGATTCGGGCAGGTTGATATTCCGGATCAGGAGCTGTTCCAGAATCAGACCCCGGTCTTTGAAGTCCTTATCAATGGTTTTGTAAATCCGGTCCTGAAACTCGTCCCTCTTCTTGGAGTAGAGCGAAACGGCGTCGTAATAAACCGCGTTGTCGCGGATACGCGTCCGGGTTACCGGCCGCACGATCTTATCCTTGTAGTCTTCGCCGATTTCCCGGAAAATCTCGGGAGCATCGCTCGGTACAATCTTGTACAGTACCGTGAGGTCAATCACCACTTCGAGTCCGTCGGCGGAAAGTACCCGGATGGCATCGTCGCCGGCCTGGTCGCCCTCGGAGGTAGTGGCCGACATGGTGTAGTTTTGGGTCTTGGTGTCAAAAACTGTCACATCCACCAGCGGATTGACGATGTTCAGACCATTTTCCAGAACATTGGTGCTTACTTTTCCAAACAACGACTGTACCCCGATGGTCCCCGCGTCGATCTGCCGGATGCTGGCCATGGCGGCTCCAACGAGAATAATCACGATTCCTACGATCTTGACGGGCCGGGAATACTGGGAAACGGGCAGGGAAGGGGTATTGATGGCAAAACCTGCTACCAGCAGCAGCAGGCCAATGACAATAAAAAACATACTATGTACATTAAAGTGATAGATAGGGAGGGAGCCGGCCGGGTGGCGTGCGCTACCCGGCCTTACTCGCTCTGACACATTTGTGCACCTCTAATTTACGGAAAATAAACGACTTGTCCGAAGGGCCGGGACAAACGGGCGCTACCCCGGATAAACCACCCCTTCCCAGGAGTGAACAGCACTTCTTTTCCTACTCCCAGCCGCCACCCAGCGAGCGGTACAAGTCAACCAGCGCGGTAAACTTCCGTTGTTGAATGGTGGTCTGCTCCAGCTCGGCGGCTAGTACGGTGCGCTGGGCCGTGATGACTTCGAGGTAGGTGGCATAGCCGGCCATAAACAGGTCGTTGGATATCGACACGCCCTGCTGAAGCTCCTGAGTTTCCTGCGATTTGAGTTCGGATATGTTTCTCAGGTTTTCCAGCGTGCGCATATTTAGGGCGGCTTCCTGAAAGGCCGTGAGTACTGCTTTATTGTAAGCATACAGCGCCTCCATGCTCTGCGCCTGCGCCCGGTTGCGGCCGGCTTTCAGCCCCTTGCGATTGATCACCGGCGCCGCCAGGCCCGCCAGCAGGCCGTACGCCACCGATGCCGGCGAAAACAGCACCGTGCTACGGAAAGCGTTCAGGCCCAGGTAGGCGTTGAGATTGAGCGAAGGCAGGAAGGCCAGCCGGGCGGCCTGCAGGTCGGCGCCCGCGGCGAGGAGTTCCAGCTCGGCCTGCTGTACATCGGGCCGCCGCCGGAGCATCTGCGCCGGTACCCCTACGTTAACCTTTTCGGGAATGGATTGCTGCAGAATGGGGTACCCCCGGGTGATAGGCTGCGTGTAGCGCCCCAGGAGGGTGTTGATCTGGGTTTCAACCTCCATGATCTGCTGCTTGATCTGCAGCTCGAGGCTTTGGGTATTCAGAAGCTGGGCGCGAAACTGCCGTACGGCCAGCTCGTTGGCCCGTCCACCCTGCTTCTGGATGACGATCGTTTCCACGGCTTTCTTTTGCAGCTCGGCGTTTCGCTGCAGAATTTCCAGCTGGTTGTCCAGCGTCAGTAGTTCGTAGTAGCGGCGCGCGATATCGGCCACCAGGTTGGTGATGACCAGCTGACGCCCCTTCTGGGTAGCCAGAAAACGCGTGTAGGCAGCCTTGCGGCGCGTGCGGAGCTTGCCCCACAAGTCTATTTCCCAGGTACTCCTTGCCCCCAGAAAATATTCGGGCAGGGGGTTGGACATGCGCTGATCGGGATTGATGTTATCTGAGAAATTGGTGTCGTAGTTACCTACCCCTTCCTGGGTATACTCGCCGTAGCGCCGCACTCCCCCTATGGCTTCGGCCTGTACCGAGGGCAGTAGGTAGCCTTCGCGTTCGAGGATGTCGGCCCGGGCCATTTCTATACGCTGTAGGGCTATGGCCAGGTCGAGGTTACGCTGCAGAGCGGTGTCAATCAGCGCCACCAGGTTGGGGTCGGAGAAGAACTGCCTGACGGGCATACCACCCACACTGACGCTATCTACCCGTTCCAGAAAGGTACGGGGTGCCTGCATGGTGGAGGGTTGGGGGAGGGGAGTCATCAGCTTGCATCCGTACAGGGAAAGCAGCACGACTACAGCCAGAGGTTTTTTTAAATACGGGATAAGGGATATCATGGGATGCGATAAAAGTGGGGTAGCCCGGTCCGGGCTACCCCCGAGGATCACTAGTCAATAAGGCTTTCTTCTTCTTCGATGGCGGCGGCAGGCTCAGCCACCGGTTTTTTCCGGCGCTCGGTCAGGCTGGCAAACAGCACATACAGGCCGGGGATGAGGATAACCCCAAACACCGTTCCGACCAGCATGCCGCCCGCCGCGGCGGTGCCAATGGAACGGTTGCCGAGCGCGCCGGCACCCGTGGCGATACAGAGCGGAATCAGGCCGGCAATGAAAGCAAAGGAGGTCATCAGGATGGGGCGCAAGCGCTCCGAAGCCCCTTCCATGGCGGCTTCGAGGACCGAGCGGCCCTCTTTCTGCCGCAGAATGGCATATTCCACGATGAGAATGGCGTTTTTACCCAGCAGGCCAATCAGCATCACCAGCGATACCTGGGCATAGATGTTGTTTTCGAGACCCAGTAATTTGAGCCCCAGAAAAGCCCCAAAGATACCCGTAGGCAGCGAAAGAATCACCGGCAGCGGCAGCAGGAAACTCTCGTACTGCGCCGCCAGGAGCAGGTACACAAACACCAGACAAACAATGAAGATGTAGAAGGCCTGGTCGCCCGAAAGAATTTCTTCCCGGGTCATGCCCGACCATTCGTAGGTAAAGCCCTTGGGAAGTTTTTCAGTGGCAACCTCTTCTACCGCCCGGATGGCGTCGCCGCTACTAAAACCGGGAGTCGGCTCCCCGTTGATCATCGCCGACGTAAACAT
Organism: uncultured Persicitalea sp.; assembly: GCA_950075905.1. GTDB lineage: Bacteria > Bacteroidota > Bacteroidia > Cytophagales > Spirosomataceae > CATMVR01. The sequence continues at coordinate 5,189 of CATMVR010000112.1, forward strand.
GTTGTAGCGCGTAAGCTGCTCGGGTCCGTAGACGCGCTCGAGCCGGGTAAAGGTAGAGAAGGGTACCATCTCGCCCCGGTCGTTCTTCACGAACATTTTGGTGACATCCTCCGGTGCCATCCGGAAGCGGGGGTCTGCCTGCACCATAACTTTGTACATCTGCCCAAAACGGATGAAGTTGGAAGCATAGTAACTACCGATCAACGTCTGTAGGGTGCTCATGGCGTCCTCTACCGTGACGCCTTTTTTGGCCGCCATGTCCTGATCCATGTGGATGAGGTACTGCGGGAAATTGGCGTCAAAACTCGTGAAGGCGGTATTGATGGCCGGGTGCTCCCGCAGGGCTGCAATAAACTCGTTGGTGACGCGGGCGGTCTGCTGAAGGTCTCCGCTGCGGGTTCTGTCGAGCAGGCGTAGTTCAAAACCACTCGAATTACCAAAACCCGGTACCGTGGGAGGTGGGAAATACTCGATGTTGGCGTCAAACACGTTTTTTGTTTTCTCCTTCAGAATGGCAATGACATCTTCTACCGATCGCTCGCGCTCATCCCAGGGTTTGAGGTTGACCATCCCCATTCCGTAGGAGGCACCGTCAGACTCCGTCATGAGGCTATATCCGGAAAGGGTTGATACTGACTCTACCTCTTCGATGCCTTCGGCTGCTTTCTGCACAGCGTCCAGCACGGTTTCGGTACGTTCTACTGTAGCGCCCGCGGGCGTAGTGACATTGATATAAAAAACTCCCTGATCCTCCGTCGGAATGAAGCCCGATGGCAGCACCGTATTGATGCCCCAGGTGCCTACGCAAAAAGCCATCAGCAGCAGAATGGTAACAAGCCGCCGGCTGGCAATGACACCCACAAGGCTTTTGTAGCGACCTGCCACGGCCTCATAGCCCCGGTTGAAGCCGGCAAAGAAACGATCCAGCAGGTTCATTTTCTTCTTTTCGTGGTGCGTATTTTTAAGCAAAAGCGCGCACAGAGCGGGGGTCAGCGTCAGGGCGTTGATACCCGATATGACAATGGAGATAGCCAGTGTGAGGGAAAACTGCCGGTAAAACACCCCCACCGGACCCGACATAAAAGCGACGGGAATAAACACCGCCGACATCACCAGCGTAATGGCCACGATGGCACCGCTGATTTCCTTCATGGCGGCAAAAGTTGCCTCCCGGGCCGACATGTGTTTCTCGGCCATTTTGGCGTGGACGGCCTCCACCACCACAATGGCATTATCTACCACAATTCCGATAGCCAGTACCAGGGCAAATAGCGTGAGCAGGTTGATGGAGAAGTCCAGGGCCTGCATGAAGGCGAAGGTTCCTATCAGGGCCACAGGCACGGCCAGCGCGGGGATCAGCGTGGAGCGGAAATCCTGCAAAAAGAGGTACACGATCAGGAACACCAGAATGAAAGCTTCAAATAAAGTGCGTACAACCTCGTTGATGGAGGCGTCCAGAAAGCGTGATACATCGTAGGATACCGTGTAGGTCATGCCCGGCGGAAACGACGTTTCTTTTAGCTCGGCCACGCGCTCCTTTACCTTTGAGATCACCTCGCGGGCGTTGGAGCCGGGGCGCTGCTTGAGCATAATGGAAGCCGAGGGGCGTCCGTCAGACTTGGAGGCCATTTCGTAGTCAAGGGAGCCAAACTCAATATCGGCCACGTCGCGCAGTTTGAGCATCGACCCGTCAGACTCCGCCCGTATTACGATGTTTTCGTACTGCTCGGGCTCAAACATCTTGCCGGTGTACCGCAGCACATATTGCAGAGAAGGGGAGGTTTTGCCCGAGCCAATGCCCGATTTTCCGGGTGCGGCTTCCACATTCTGCTCCCGGATGGCCTCAATGACTTCGTCGGTAGAAACCTTGTAACTCACCATGCGGTCAGGCTTCAGCCATACGCGCATGGAGTAGTCGCGGTGGCCCATGATTTCGGCAAATCCTACCCCGTCGATCCGCTTCAATTCGGCCAGAACGTTGATATCCGCAAAATTGTAGACAAATTTTTCGCCTACCGTCGAGTCGGTACTCATGATGTCGAGGTACATCAGCATGCTGTTTACCTCTTTTTCTACAATTACCCCGGCTTTGATTACCTCTTCGGGCAGCTCGTCAATGACCGACTGCACGCGGTTCTGCACGTTTACAGCGGCCAGATCAGGATCGGTACCAACGTTGAAGAAGACAGTAATCAGCGTCATGCCGCTGTTGGCCGATACCGATGTCATGTAGGTCATGCCCGGCACCCCGTTGATGGCGCGCTCGAGCGGCGTGGCTACGGCCTTGGTACATACTTCGGCGTTGGCTCCGTTGTAGTTGGCCGTAACAGTTACAGAAGGAGGAACAATTTCGGGAAACTGGGTAATCGGGAGGTTCATCAACGCCAACCCTCCCAGTAGGGTAATCACCAACGAAATAACCAGAGAAAGCACTGGCCTTCGTATAAAAATATCGAACATAAAAATGATGGATTATAAAAACTCAAACTACCGGACCGCTGCAAAACCAGGCGTACCGAACCACTACTTATCTACTACAACTTCCGCTTGGGCTGTCCCGACTTCCGCTATAACCCTGGGGCTTATTTTCACTCCGTCTTTCAGGGCCTGAATACCCTCGTACACAATCTTATCCCCTTCTTTGAGGCCAGACTGAATCAGGTAAAAATCAGCAAAGCGGGCTTTGGGCACAAAACTGGTCATCTTCACCTCATTGTTTTTATCTACCAGGTACACATAGCTTTTATCCTGAATCTCAAAAACAGCTTTCTGAGGTACCAGCAATGCATCATCAATCGAGTTGGTGAGCCGTACCGTTCCCGAAGAGCCATGCTTCAGCAGCTGGCCGGGATTGGAAAACTGCGCCCGGAAAGCGATGGAGCCGGTACCCGCATCAAATTCACCCTCCATGGTCTGGATACGCCCTTTTTCTGAAAAAGGCGATCCATCTGCGAGGTTAAGCTCCACAATGCCGCTTTGCCCGCCTTCGTTCAGTTTCTGGGCTTTGATGTATTCCAGATATTCGTTTTCTGATACGTTGAAATACACGTACACCTGCCGCGTGTCTGAGACCGAGGTGAGGTGGGTACCTTCGTCAATGAGGCTTCCCGCTTTGTACGGAATACGGTTGATGACCCCGTTGAAAGGTGCCCTTATGCGGGTACGGGCTACGTGAATGGTAGCGTTGGTCTGGGCCGAGCGGGCTTCTTCTATCTTGGCCTTGGCCGCCAGTACGCGGGTTTCGGCTACTTCCCACTCAATTTTGGAAATAATCTTTTTGTCTACCAGCAGTTTGATGCGGCTCACTTCCAGCTGAGCGGCTTTGGCGTCGGCAATGGCACTTTGCAGGTTTGCCTTGGCTTTGGCGAGTTCGGCCTGGTACTCCTCGTCGTTGATCCTGAACAGAATCTGTCCCTTGCGTACTTCCTGCCCTTCGTCCACGTATATCTCTTCCAGGTAGCCTTTTACCCGGGCGTAGATCTCTACATTTCTGATGGCATTGATATTACCCACGTACTCGCGGTGAAGGTTAGTTTTCTGAGGAGCCAGCTCAATAACCGGTATTTCTTTCAGGATGCTTTTTGAAGCGCCTTTCTCCGAGTTTTCCTTACTGTTGGCCGTGCAGCCGAGTATGAGCACCGTCAGCAGGAGGGGGAGGTAGCTATCTATTTTTTTTAATGCGTTCATGGGAGCGATAGTTTTTTAGTAGGTATGTTCGTCAGAATCAGCCAATAATGCCATTGCAGAGCCGGCTTTGCAGTGACCAAATCTGAGGTGTTTTACATGTAACTTTATGTAATTTAAATAACCGGTCAAAGCTATACAGCCCGGAGTCTATTCAAATCGGTCGTGCAAGTCAGTAGAATAATCAGGCGTATTTGGGAGGCGGTATATTAAACTGGATAAAAGAATTATACCGTCGGGCGGGAAATGGGTGGCCTCGAAGGCCTGAGGCAAAGATTTTAAAAGAAAAGACGGTTCCGGCGATGCTGTCTTCCCGGCTGTTTTCCCATTTATCGTCACCACCAAGATCATCTCCTTCCAGTTGCTGGGAGTCACTTTGGGTAGAAAACAGGAAAGAAAGAGGCTTTATTTTCTTAGCTTTTTTTACGTAGGAAGAGAAGGCTTTGTAGCGGGTCTGCTTGATGCAGTGTTTCTTTATAGTGTAATTATTTTCAGGAATAATACTATTTATACAAAAGCCCGAGGCGGATGTCTGAACCATCAGCAAAACCACACAAGCTATGTAAAATAAACCTTTCATTACTCTGTATTAACACCTATCCGTAACCCGCATCTGTGTAGATAAAGACCTGGGATCCTCTTTTTTACTACAAAAACCTAAACTAAAATAGTTCCGACAAAGTTTGTAAAAAAGTGTGAAGGGGTAAATGACAGAATAATATTTTATATTGTTGAAATAGTCACAAACAATAAATGCCTGAAAAGCGCGATGTGTCTATAATAGGGGAATTGTATTTTCCGGGGAAGCCTTGCGCCCCCCCTTCCTCACTATACGATTTCTGCCTGGTGCGGGTAAGGGAAAAAAGCCGGGGCATCAGTATCAGGTAAGGCTGCTAAACCAGAACTGCACCGACGGACTGCTGAGATTAAAGAGCAAATTGGGTAAAATTCCCAACAGAAAGGTAATGACGGCGAGTGTTACCAGTAAGATGGTTTCGCGGGGGGTAAGGTCGGTGAGTAAAGAAGAAGCTTCGGTGGTACGGTACCAGAATGCCCCAAAGAACATGCGTTGTAAGGTCCAGAGAAAGTAGGCCGCCGCCAGCACAATGCCCAGCGTCGACAAAGCCGGTATCCACACGGGCAGGTGGCTGGCCCGGAAAGCGCCCATCAGCGTAAACAGCTCGCCCACAAATCCCGAAAAGCCGGGCAGGCCCAACGAAGCAAAGAAGGCTACGCCGGTCAGTACCGTGTAGCGGGGCATGGGGCCAATGAGCCCCCGGTAATTTTCGATGATACGGTCGTGGGTGCGGTCGGAGAGTACCCCGGCCAGCAGAAAGAGCATGGCCGACAGTACCCCGTGGCTTACCATCTGGTAAATGGCCCCGTTGAGCCCCTCCGCGGTGAAAGCGGCGATACCCAGCAGGACAAACC
>CATMVR010000113.1 GCA_950075905.1 uncultured Persicitalea sp.
GACTATGGTTATGTCGGAATGGGAAAAGATAAAATTGCGCTTTATCGCGGCCAACAGGTGGTAAAACGCAGCGTAAGCGCCGAAAAGGCTGTTTCAGAACTCATTGAGCTGATCCGGGAGGATGGCCGTTGGGTAGAACCCGAAGCAGCGGAGACGGCCGTTTAAGTGTGAACCTTTTGAAATTAAATTAGAAGTAAGATTAAACTGTAATACATGAGCGATTTAAAAAAGTATTTTAGCATTGGTGATGCGTTCCGCTATTTTATACGCGTATTCAAAAAACCTGATCCAAACGATCCCACCTCGTTTAACCTTCGGATGATGCACGGTATCAACCGGATATCCATTGTGATGTTCCTTTTTTGTGTTATTGTTATGATTGTCCGGGCCTTTCTACGATGAATCTGGACAGCCTCCGCAACTACTGCCTTTCCCTACCCGGCGTCTCGGAAGATATGCCATTTGGGGAAGAAACTCTCGTATTTCGGGTGAAAGGTAAAATATTTCTGCTCACCCCCGTGGAGAGCGAGTACCTTCGCTTCAATGTGAAATGTGACCCCGACTTAGCCCAACAGCTGCGCGAAGAGTACTCTTTCGTGCAGCCGGGCTATCACATGAGCAAAAAACACTGGAACACCGTGCTGGTTGAGAATCCAGTTCCTGAATCTCTACTTAAAACCTGGATCAAACACTCGTACGATCTTATTGTCGCTGGTTTGCCCGCCAAAGACAGGGCCAACTTACATTAGCTATATTTTTGCCTGGACTATCTGTATGGAAATTTGTCTGATCATCCTGCTGTTCATTCCGTATTTGATACTCAAATACTATCTGACCGATCACGATACCAAATCGGAGAAAGATATGGCCCGCTTCCGGGAAGGAATCCAGCTTTTTGAGGACAAGCAATATGAAAATGCTTTTTCCTATTTTGATCAGGCTGTCAAAGAGCACCGAAAATCGGCAGTTGCCTACGCCTACCGCGGCAAGTGTAATTTTCAGCTCGATAACTACTACTCAGCATTGTTTGATTTTTCGGAGGCCCTTAGCTTTGATAATACCCTGGCCGAGTGCTACCTCGACAAAGGCAAAGCGCATATGGCCTTGCTGGAATTCCGGGAAGCCTTCCGGGAGTTTGACAAAGCGGTTTGGTTTTATAGAAACAACAACCCAGACGCACTTCGGCTTCGGGGTCTCTCGCGCCTCCGGATGCAGCAACTGGTGCAATCGGAGCGTGATTTTGTCCGGGCCGTGGAGCTAGGCGACGAGGATGCCCGTTTTATTCTTTCGCAAGCCCCTTTCTACAAGGTACTTATCAAATAAACTCGCCGGGAAGATTAGATTTTCCCCAGCAAATTCTGAATTTTTGCGGTTTCTCCTCCCGTCTGCTGTGCGATGGTCAAAGCTTTTTGAGCATTTTTCGAAGCCTCCGTTTTATTATTGGCCCGGTTGTAGGCGTTGGCTAGTTCGTAGTAGAGATTTGCGGCTTCGGCCGAATTTTGCTGCGTGGTATTGAGGGCATTATTCACCCAGGTTTGGGCCGATGTTACATAACCCGCATCAGGACTATGCTCATTGAAGTACCGTAGCAGGTACTGATAGTCAGCCACTTGTAGGGGCACTTGTGTAATGTGCGTGTTGACCAGTTCAACCGCCCTGGCCGGAGATTTTTCGCGGAAGTAGGCGTTGATCAACGGCAGCAGCACCCGGTTGCGGGATACCTGAGGATCGATGCCGGTAGCGATCAGGTAGTCGCGCATCTGCATAATTTTCTGGCTCCCATACTTACTCCCAAAACTGCTGTAAAGGGAAGACATGACCAGATTCTCAGCCACATTTTTTACAAGATCGGCCTCAAATTTCTGACGGTACTCAGGCAAATGCGTGATGAAGTACTTGCCCATCGGATTATCTACGTCCATGATCAGTTTCTGGATGGCCGCAAAATTGGTCTCAGACGAATAGCTGCCTACGGGTTGCTGGGCCGCGTACAGCTCCATGGCCTTGCGGTTGCTGGCGGTATCCATCGTGACCCGGCTGTACATCGCATAGTCAACCAGAAACTGGGAATTCTGTTCACCCGCTTCGAACCGCTTCTTCATTGAGGCCGACCGCCGGGCCGGATCCAGGGCTTGTTGGCCCTGCTCTACCAATTTGTCTCCTTTGGGCTCAATCACCCCGAGGTGGACAAGGTTCTTGTTTTCGTCAAAATACAGCAACAGCGGTAACGAGGGGACAAACAGTTTACGCCCCAGAATGAAAGACTGAAACTCCGGGGAGTTGATCTCAATCTTGTAGTTCAGAAAATTTTTGTTGTAAAAATCGCTTACCTGCTGCTCTTTAAACACAGGGATAAAACTCTGGCACACGTGACAGGATTCGGAGTATACCTCCACAAAAACGGGCTTTTTCTCGGCCTTAGCCATCTCAAACGCCTTGTCGACGTTGTTGGCGTAGAAAATAATCCCCTCCTGAGTGATGGGCTGCAGCGCTACCGTATTAGTACCAGAGGCGGCATTGGTTGTGGTTCCACTGTCGTTTTTTTTCTGACAGGAGGCAAACAGTAGTCCACAAAGAAACAGGTAAGCAATTTTATTCATTATTGATAGATTTGGGAAATCCGGGGTAATTTCAAGCTTACTGGGCGGCTTTGATCTCTTCTTCGAGCGACTTGCTCAGGTTCTGGCAAAGACCTTCGATCTGATCTGCCATCTTTTTATCATTCGTTGCCGTCAACAGCGTGTCGGCAATGCCACTCATGATCTCAATGTAAAAACGTTTCATCTCAAAGACCTCCATGTCCTTAGTCCAGAGATCTATTTTGAGGGTACCGCGGTGGTAGTGGTCCCACACGGCAATGGCAATAGCCCGGGTATCATTAATGCCTTCGTTGGGATTGTCCGTGGCATCCCAGTATATTTTATCCGGAACGTTCTGATCGTCAAGCTCTACCTTAAAATTAATTTCAGAATTTTTCATCAAAGTTCAGTTTATTTCCGGCAAAAGTACGCACTACTGTCCCCCCTGACCAAATACCTTTCTCAAAATTTCGTTGACGCGGGCGGCCGGATTCTCCCGTATCTTCTTTTCCTCCTGCGCAATCAGGAAGTAAAGCCCGTCGATTGCCTTTTGAGTGGCGTACTGTTTCAGGTCGGGATTTACCTTTTGCACAAAGGGTACCTTGTTATAAGTATTGACCAGATCGGTGTAGTACCGCGTGGCCTGGTTGAGATTCAGGGTACTATCAACAACAGGAAAGAAAGTATTGTAAAGCTCATCGTTGGTGGTACGCCGCAGGTAAGCGGTAGCTGCCGTGTCCGGGCCTTTCAGAATGCCTACGGCATCGTTGATGGTCATGGACGTAATAGCTTTGAGAAAAATCGGCTTAGATTGCTTGGCCGCATCCTCTGCCGCCCGGTTGAGCGAGAGAATGAAACGATCTACCTCGTTGCCAAGGCCAATGCGGCGCAGGGTCTCTTCCACTTTGCGGGCATCGGGCGGAAACAGAATGCGTATATAATCGTTTTTAAGGTAGCCATCCACCTGAGAAGCTTGCGCCGATCCGTTGCTTATTCCTACTTTCAGGGCTTCTTTCAACCCATTGGCAATTTCATTTTCAGAAAGACCGGTGCTTTGGGTCTGAATTTTTTCAAGGGCTTTACCCAATTTTGTTTTATTAAACTGTGCTTGGGACGAACATCCGGTTAGCAAACAGATGATCGGCACAATAATCCATTTTTTGTACATATTCATGTGGGTTTTGTTAAATCGCAACTACCTTTTAAACGTAGCCAATCTCGATAAATTTTAAGTATTTTTGGGGGAATATAGCCAATTTATTTAGAAGTTCACACGTATGAGCCTTTCCATCACAGCAGAAGTAATGACCATCGGCGATGAGATTTTGTTCGGCCAAATCACCGATACCAATACCCAATGGATCGGGACCGAGCTTACCAGCATTGGTATTAGGCCGATCCGCAAAACTTCGGTGGGCGACTCAGCGGAGTTTATTCTGGATGCCCTGCAGGAAGCCCTGAGCCGGGTAGACCTTGTGATTATTACTGGCGGACTGGGCCCCACCAAAGACGACATTACCAAGCATACTCTGTGTCGCTTTTTCGGTACCCAACTTGAAATCAACGAGGAGGCGCTGCAACTGATTACAACTTTTTTTGCCAAAAGAGGTCGCGAAATGACCGAGCTCAACCGGCAACAGGCCGCTCTGCCCCAAAACTGCACCTACCTGCAGAATGACTGGGGCACCGCACCGGGTATGTGGTTTGAGAAAGAAGGCAAGGTAGTGGTATCCCTGCCCGGGGTACCCTACGAAATGAAAAACCTGATGACTTACCGGGTACTGCCCCGATTGAAAGAATTTTTTCAGACGCCAATCATCCGGCACAAGATCATCCGGACCATCGGCATCGGGGAATCCTTTCTGGCGGAGACGATCGAAGCCTGGGAGGATAGCCTGCCGGCCCACATTCGCCTGGCTTACCTGCCGCATTTTGGTCAGGTAAGGCTGCGACTCACCGCCACGGGCATTGACGAGGAGCAGATAGACCGGGAGTTGGAACAGGAAGTGCTGCGGGTAATGCCACTAATCGGAAGCTATGTGTATGGCTACGACGAGCATGAGATGGAACAGGTGATTGGGCAAATGCTGCTGGAAGAAAATGCCACCCTTAGTACGGCCGAAAGCTGCACCGGGGGTTTTGTAGCGCACAAAATAACCAGTGTGCCGGGGTCGTCGCGGTACTTTGCGGGGTCGGTGGTAGCTTACGACAATTCAATTAAAACAGCTATGCTGGGGGTACCAGAAGAAACCCTGCGCCAGCATGGTGCCGTCAGCGAGGAAACCGTAAAAGCCATGGCCGAAGGCGTACGCATGCAGATGAACACCACGTACGCTCTGGCCACCAGTGGCATTGCGGGGCCCGATGGCGGATCGCCGGAAAAGCCGGTGGGTACCATCTGGATTGCCTGCGCCACACCGGAGATTACCACCGCCCGAATGCTAAAACTTACCAGCCATCGATCCATCAACATCGAATTGACGGCCACCTTTGTCCTTGACTTATTACGCAAAAGTATTCTGCAAACCACCCGCAACCAGAATACGATCCTTTAACCCGATATAATCGATTATGAAAATTGTTGATATGGTGATGCCCCCCATGGGCGAAAGTATCATGGAATGTACGGTTCTGACCTGGTTGAAAAAACCCGGTGAAACCGTAGAAGCCGATGATTCTATTCTGGAAGTAGCTACCGATAAGGTAGATACCGAAGTACCCTCCCCTTTTTCGGGCAAGCTGGTAGAAATTCTGGTGCAGGAGGGAGATGTAATTGAAATAGGCAATGTAGTGGCGCGTCTGGAAATAGCAGACACGGAGAAAGTACCCGCGTCAAAAGAGCCACAACCCACGATGGTTCAAGCCAAACCAGAAACGGAAGAGCAACCCGAAGAAGCGACGATCCTGGAAAAACAGATTGAAGCCCGCGGGCTACCTATTCCGGAGCCAGAGGCACCCGAGTTAACTACTTCGGAAGAGCAGGACGTAAACAACGGTTTTTTTTCACCGCTGGTGCAGAGTATTGCCAAAGAGGAAGGCATATCTACGGAGGAGTTGAAATCCATCAAGGGTACCGGCACCGACCAGCGTGTGACTAAAAAAGACCTTTTCCACTTTTTGAAATCCCGGCAGAGCGAAAAGCCAGCGGCAGCACCTTCTTCGGCTCCTCATCCCACTTATTCGGGTAGCGAATCGGTAGAGATTGTCGAGATGAATCGCATGCGGCGCATGATTTCGCAGCGCATGCTGGAGTCAAAGAATATTTCGGCCCACGTTACCTCATTTATAGAAACTGACATGACCCCGATAGTACTCTGGCGCAATGAGGTCAAAAATAGCTTCCGGAAGCAAACGGGCGAGTCCATTACCTTTACGCCCATCCTGATCGAAGCGGTGGTGAAGGCCATCAAGGCTTATCCGCTCATCAATGTCTCGGTGGATGGCGATAAGCTACTGGTCAAAAAAGACATCAATATCGGCATGGCGGTGGCTCTGCCCGATGGCAACCTGATTGTGCCGGTGATACACCACGCCGATCAGTACAATCTGGTGGGACTGGCCCGTAAAGTAAACGACCTGGCCCAGCGAGCCCGCGAGAATAAATTGAAAGCCGATGATCTGGCCGGGGGTACCTACACCATCTCCAACATAGGTACCTTTGGCAACATCATGGGCACGCCCATCATTGTGCAGCCTCAGGTAGCTATAATGGCCTTTGGTGCTATTCAGAAAAAACCGGCTGTCATCGAAACGCCACAGGGCGATCTGCTCGGCATCCGGCACAAGATGTTTATTTCCCACTCTTACGACCATCGCGTCGTAGATGGCTCGCTCGGCGGATTGTTTTTGAAAAGAGTATCGGACAACCTGGAAGAATTTGACCCTAAACGCCCCATTGTATGATGGTACGCATAACTCTGGACATGGACGATGTGCTGGCTGATACCAATGGCAAACTCATTGACATTGTGTTGAACGAATTCAACACGCTGCATAGTCGGGAGGATTTCTACCAACATTCATTCCGGGAGCTCCTTCATCCAAAACAGCTTAAAAAGTTGTACAGCATACTGCATCAGCCGGGTTTCTTCAGAGATATACCGGTGGTTGAAAACTCAGTAGAGGTAGTCAGGGAGCTTTCTCAGTACTACGAAATCTACGTAGCCACCGCCGCAATGGAATTTCCCAACTCCTTTCGGGAAAAATTTGACTGGCTGCACACGCACTTTCCGTTTATTCCCTGGACAAACCTGGTTTTTTGCGGGAATAAAAGCATCCTGTCTTCCGATTTTCTGATCGACGACCACGTGAAAAATCTTATCTCTTTTAAAGGAAAGGGGATTTTGTATTCCGCACCGCATAATTTGAAAGAAACCGGGTACAATCGGGTAGCTAACTGGGGCGATATTTCTGACCTGTTTTTACAAAAAAAATGAATCTACTACTCATTGAAGACGAGCCCAAAACGGTGCAATCGCTTAAACAGGGACTGGAAGAAAATGGCTACCAGGTGGATGTGGCCTACGATGGACTCATCGGTAAGCAGCTGGCTATGCGCAACAACTACCACCTGATTATCAGCGACATTATTATCCCTGGGTTGAATGGTATAGAACTCTGCCGGGAGTTGAGAGATCAGGGAAGGCAGACCCCCATCCTGATGCTTACGGCGCTCGGCACTACCGACGACAAAGTGCAGGGGTTCGACGCGGGAGCAGACGACTACCTCGTAAAGCCATTTGAGTTTAAAGAGTTTTTGGCCCGGGTGCGCGCACTCACCAAACGAGGAGGCGTGGTAAATCAGACGGCCCAAACCCTGCGTTTTGCCGATCTGGAAGTGAATATGGATGCCAAAACGGTGTTTCGCTATGGTAAAAAGATTGAACTCACCGCCCGAGAATTTAACCTGCTGGTGTACCTGATCCGTAATCAGGGCCGGGTGGTATCCAAAGCCGAAATAGCCGAACAGGTGTGGGACATCGATTTTGATACGGGTACCAATATCATCGAAGTGTACGTTAACTATCTTCGTAAAAAGATTGATCGTGACTTCGAGCCCAAACTGATCCATACCCAGTTTGGGATGGGATACGTGCTAAAAAGTGAATAAACAATGCAGATACGCACCCGCCTGACCATCCAATTTGCCCTGCTTGTCAGCGGTATCCTGCTGGTGTCGTTTCTGGCTATTTACTATTTTACGTATATCTACACCATTGAGGACTTCTACGAGCGCCTCAACTCCAAGGCCAAGTCCACGGCTGAGCTGTTGCTGAAAGTTCAGCAGATAGACACCGAACTCCTCAAAGTATTCGACCGGTCTAATCGTGACCTTATATTTAATGAGAATGTGCTGATTTTTGATGAGAAAAACCGGCTCATTTACAAAAACAGTGACTCACTCACCCTGCACATATCCAACTACTGGCTCCGCGAGATTCGGCGCGCCGACGAAATCAGGTACCGGGATGGCGAGTACAACGTGGTAGGGATCACCTACAAGTACCCCTACGGCAAAGCTGTCGTTATTCTGGGAGCCCCCGACGTGATCGGTAATATCAATCTGGAAAACCTGCGTACCATGCTGGCCGTCATATTTATGGCCGTTACCGCCATTGTGATCATTGCCGGGCTGATGTTCTCGCGAAGGGCCCTGCTGCCTATTTCGAAAGTTATGAACGAGGTAGAGGGCATTTTGCCTCAAAAACTAGATACCCGCTTGCAGGTACCCAACCAAAGGGATGAAATAGGCCGGCTAACCGCCACCTTCAACAAGCTGCTCGACCGAATTGAATACGCTTTCCGGATTCAGAAAACGTTTGTGGCCAATGTATCGCACGAACTAAAAAATCCCCTAACCAAAATAAGCTCGCAGCTGGAAGTAAGCTTGCTGAAAGAGCGCTCCACTCTGGACTACCAAAGTACCATCCGGTCGGTGCTGGAAGATATTCAGGAGTTGACCCAACTCTCCAATTCACTGATGGAACTGGCCAAGGTGAGCGAAAACCAGCGCGAAATGCTAACCGACCGGGTACGAATCGACGAGATACTCTGGGATACCCGTACCAACCTTTCCCAATCAAATAAATCTTACAAAATTATCTACAAGATTGACGAGCTGCCGGAAGACGATACCTGGCTGGAAATAATTGGCAACCCTACCCTGCTCAAAACGGCTTTTATCAACCTGATGGAAAATGCCTGTAAGTTTTCCAGCGACGCTTCCGTGTTTATCGATTTGAAAGCAAACGAGAAAAGTATACTGATCGAGTTTGTAGACAACGGTAAGGGAATAACCGAAGAAGATCAGAACATGGTTTTTCAGCCCTTTTACCGGGGAGTGAATACCGCCAATGTCAAAGGCTCAGGCATTGGACTTTCGCTGGTTGAGCGGATCATCAAGTTGCACAATGGCTCCATCAAAATAGTAGAGAACAAGCCCAAGGGGACCAAATTTATCCTGGAATTCTACCGTCTTTAAGCAATTTCTAATTTTATTTTAACTCCTTTCTAAGTATTGCATATCACCTTTGTATTAGAGGCTATTCCTAGACCTTTAAAAGACTTAGAGCTGATAATACAAGTAAGGTTTCATAATATTTTTATTTTTTGTGGTGTTAATTCCAAACTTGGCAGGTGTTCTTCACACCTGCCAAAGTTTTTTTAGTACCCTTCATTTCTGATTGGTATTCATTACTGCCCAAGGGCAAGGTACCCACCACATCAAAAAAGGCTACTCTTTGCAGAGTAGCCTTTTTTGATGCAGATTGAAATCTACCCTCAGTGTTTTTTGCGCACTTCGATAATTTTCAACTTTTCCAGCATTAGTATTACCGGGTAGGTAGGGTCGAACTCGTACCACCTGGAACCAAAGTTGAGTGAATTTGGGCGTTTATGGTGATTGTTCTGAAACAATTCTCCCAGCATCAGGAAATCAATAATGAGGGAGTTTTTTGACTTATCCTGATTATCGAAGTTCTGATATCCATACTTGTGCCCGCTCCAGTTAACGATTGCTCCGTGAATAGGCCCCATCAGGAAGTGAATAGGAAGCAGGAAAAAGAACGCCCAGTGCATATCAAGGTACAGGTAGGCCAGGATATAAAACGAAGCATACAGCAAGCCCCAGCCTGCACGCGAGCTCCATGAATCGCCCAGTCTTTCGATGAGTTTCCACTCGGGATAGTTGCGTTCAAACTGCGTCTCAATTGTACGCTTACGATTCAGCACTGCGTTGTAAATATCCTTAGTCTCCCACATCATGGTAAATACATTTTTGGTGTGATGCGGTGAGTGCGGGTCTTTTTCGGTATCACTGAAAGCATGGTGCATTCGGTGCAATATGGCGTAGGCACGGGGGCTCAAATACGACGACCCCTGCGAAATGTAGGTTAAAAGATAGAAAAATCGCTCCCAAAATTTATTCATTTTAAACATTTTGTGGGCTGAGTAGCGATGTAAAAAGAATGTTTGGCAGAACAATGACAAGTACCAGTGTCCAACAAAAGCAGCAATAACAGCGTACATAAAAAAATGGTAAGTATGAGTAGTTAAGATTTACAAAAATAGAGCTAATACTTTATTTAACAAGTTTCAACCTGTCTCAGAAAACCGTAGTGGCGTAGTTGAGCAGGTTGGCTCCCATGCGAAGTGCCTGCAGGCGAAGCTCCTCCGGATCGTTGTGTACACTCTGATCTTCCCAGCCGTTCCCCAGGTCGC
>CATMVR010000114.1 GCA_950075905.1 uncultured Persicitalea sp.
GCTTCTTTGATCGGCTTCGGCACAAGTACCCCGACCTGACGCCGGCCGAGGTACGGTTTATGGCTCTTTCCCGGCTGGCTTATTCGGGGCGCGAAATGGCCAATATGCTGGGTGTGAGCGAGGGGGCCATCCGGCAGTACCGGAGCCGCATCCGCCGCAAGCTGGCGCTGCCCGATACCGAAGAGGTGGAAAAAATAGCGTATACCGTTTGAGAAAGTAGTACCTACGGGCTTCCAACCCCGCAAAATCAATTGTAACGTTTTTGTAACGCTCGTTTTTTGTGATAGAGCGGTCATCTACACTACTTTGCAGTATGCTGTTGCCGCTCTTTTGTAGGCGGCGCGGTGTCACACACGCAAACCTAAACCGTATGAAAACATTACTGATTTCCTCCCTGCTCCTGTACCTGCTCTTTGCCTGTGGCGATCAGTCAGCTACCCACACCCCTCGGCAGGGTCGTGTCTCCTGCAGTACTACCGAAGATAACCACGTAAGCTCTAGCGTACACGGGGGAAAGTCCCGGCCGGTGCTAGTGGCGGTGTGGCTGGGTAACGGCGTAATGCTTCAGATTGTGTCTTTTGATGAGAAGGTCCTTCACTTTGATCCAAACCAAAACGCCGTCCGGGTCCGTCTGCCGAAGGTGGTAAAGGTACAAGCCCGAAACGAGTACCCCGGGGTAGGGGAAGAGTAGTAAAGGATTGGATGGAGAATGCTGACCCGCGGTAGAATTAGGCAAGACAATATTAAACAACAAGTACGCTGACTCTGAAACCGGGAGAAGCTGGAAAAACTGAGAGCAGAGAAAGCTAAATAGGACTTACTATACTTCCTCAGGTACTGAGAAATCTATGAAAAAGACAACGACCAAACCCTCTCCTCCCACCGAGGACCCGAAGCCCCTGGTACTGTCTCCGCTGGTGCTGCTCATCACTGTCCTAGCCTTCCTACTCCTGGCCTGGGGCATCTGGTGGTACTTTGAGTGGAAAATAGAAACGCTGGATCATCAGCTTCCGCCCTGAGGCCCTTGTGCCGTATGGATTTGATCGAATCAGACCACAGAATAACTAATCCTTCACCATATGGAAACCCGATTTATTATCCTGCTGATTGCCTTTGCCTCATTGGCCGCGACGGCCTAATCCAACGCCTGAATACAAATTGTAACGTTTTTGTAACGCTCCAGATGTGCAATCTGATTTTTATACCTTCTACATTTATTTTTAAAGCATACCCTGCATTCTTTTCCGGCAAGTCTGATTAAAAACTTACATGTGTCCCTAGTCCATCTATCTGACAACTTACTCCTGGTGTGTATGAACTATGATCAAAGGTTTCTCGAACTCGGCCACGAAATCCCTCGTGCAACTCCCTCCGTACCCAACGGATGTAATTTCGAACTGTACCGGCAGGTAGGGGATGTGCTGTACTTATCGGGTAATGGCCCGTTTTGGGGGGAAGATATCCCTGCTGAATTTATCGGTAAATTAGGTGAGTCAGTTACGCCCACCCAAGGTTATAATGCCGCCCGACTGACTGCCATCAATCTACTGCTTACGCTTCGGGAAGCTGTTCAGACGCTTGACAATGTGGCCCAGATAGTATCTGTTGATGGGCTGGTAAATTGTACTCCTGATTTTACAAATCAATCGTTTGTGATCAACGGATGCTCTGATCTCCTGGTGAATATCTTCGGTGAAGAAGGAAGACATACACGTAAAGCCTCCGGTACAAACGCCCTTGCTTTCGGAATCTGCGTGGAAATTTCATTAATGGCCAGAGTGCGTATTTGACTTTTACAATTTACTCAACCGTATCCCCTAACCCTATTACTTATGACTTCTTACTGCGTAGGAACCTATCTGGCTACCCGGTTGGCACAACTCGGCATCCGTCATCTCTTCTCGGTTCCCGGAGATTACACCAGTGATTTTCTTGAGATCATTGACAACCAAAGTACCATTCAGCGAATAGGCAATTGCAACGAGCTCAATGCAGGATATGCGGCTGATGGCTATGCCCGGGCCAACGGACTGGGCGCCGTAGCTGTTACTACTGGGGTCGGCTCTTTTAGTGTACTGAATGCAATCAGTGGTGCTTATGTGGAGATGGTGCCGGTTGTGGCCATCATCGGAACATTGAGCAACATAAAGCGCCTCAACGCCTTGAATGCCGGCGAGCTGTTTCATCACAATTTAGATTCAGGCGACGAAAACAGGCAGGTGTTTCAAGGTGTTTCTGTGGCTTATGAGCAAATCAGTAATCCTTTGGAGGCTCCTTATCAGATTGATCATGCCCTAACGCAGTGTATCAGTAAAAAGCGTCCGGTTGTGATCGAGATAATGGAAGATTGCTACTATCTACCCTGCCCAGAGCCACAGCATACCCTCGTTTCTGTACCTCTTTTTACCCGTTTTTCTGAACTTGAAGCCATAAGTGCCACTAACAACTATGCAAAGGCAATCACTGGAAATGTGAAAAACGCGGCTCAGGAAATCTATAATCTATTGACAAAAAATGCCCAAAAACCGCTTTTCTGGATAGGGCACGAGATTGCCCGATATGGTCTTCAGGATTTACTCGTGCAACTTCTTGAGAAAACAGGAATCCCTTTTGTGGCTAGCCTGCTCGGTAAAGCGGTACTGGCTGAAAATACTCCCGGCTTTTTGGGTATGTATGACGGACTTTTCTCGCAGATAGACAGTAAAAAATTCGATTGTATTGTTGCCCTCGGTATTTGGAATACAGATCTGAATGTTTTTGGAGAAAAGTTCAGTACCCCTCTGGGGGTCGGTAATCCGGCCAATGTGCTGGCTACTCGTAACATAGTCAAGGTTGGTACTACCCTGTATGCTCAGGTGTCACTGGAGAGCCTGCTGACAGAGCTGATTTCGCTCTTCGACAAAAAACCGCCGCGACCTAATTCTCATAGAGAAACTCCAAAAGTGTCATACCCTTATCCCAATTCGCCCGAATCCATTACCTATGATTCTTTTTTCGGTAGTCTTAATGACTATCTGACGCCTGACAATCTGGTAGTAGCAGATATAGGTCTTTCCACCTTTGGGGGTTCTTCTTTCCTCACAATCAACCGGCAGAATGGCTTCCTTGCGCAAGCAATATGGGCATCTATTGGGTGGAGCGTTCCGGCAGGGTTGGGAGCCTCCTTTACTCCCGGAACACGGCCCATTGTCATTGTAGGCGATGGCGCTTTCAAGCTTACATGTCAGGAGTTGTCTACTATGGTTTCTTGCGGATGTAATACGGTGATTTTTGTATTAAACAATGGAGTATATGCTGTTGAGCAAATGCTGTTGGACCCTGAACCTTTTGTGAAAGGATCACAGGCTGGTTTTGAAGCTGCTAATGTACTTCAGCCCTGGGACTATGTTAGCCTCATGAATGGGTTTTCCAATAATGCCCCGGGTGCCAGGAGCGCCAATGTAAACACAGTGCATGATTTACAGGAAACACTGGATCAAATCAGTGAGCATTCCGGTGCCGTATGGCTGGTAAGCATCAACCTTAGCAGGCATGATTTTCCCGAAAGCTGGCGCCCTTTTGTTCATGCGGCAAAATCCTGAACCAACACCTCTTCTATCCTTATCCTATTGATTGATCCTAAACCATAACCCAATGAAAAACCAATCGTACGAGTATACCTGCGATATACTCATCGTAGGAGCAGGCGTTGCCGGGCTCTTTGCTGCAAGCCGACTGCTGGAAAATAATCCCTCGCTGAAAGTAGTGATCGTCGAAAAACTAAATCGAACCGGCGGACGGCTCCAAACTACAACAGTTCCTATTCGGGGAGCAGACGGCAAATACTACGATGTAAAGAATGAAGAAGGCGGAATGCGTTTTTGCGAGGAAGGTAAAGGTATGCCTAATCTTTGGACCCTGATCAATACCCTGAATCTGCAACCCGTGCCTTTCCCCATGGGGGATCATCACAACCGGTATTATTTTAGAGGGAAGTCATTTACCAGAAAAGAAACACCCGGCATGTGGAAAAAACTGTTTCACCTTGCTCCCCGGGAACAGGACCGGCAACCTGCCGATATCTTTAACGAGATAATGCAGACGATTCTTGACGAGAACAAGGGGTATAACAGGCATTTGAATAAGGACAATTTACCCCCCTCAACCCCGGAAGAATGGATAACCTTCCGAAACGAGTTTACCTTTCAGGGTACTCTCATCAACGAGTGGGGCTTTTGGGCTCTGTTGAGATCGTATGGTCTGACACAGGAATGTATCAGCTGGCTCGACCGGGCCATTGGGTTTATGGGACCCATAGATTCCTTTATCAATGCAGGAGAAGGGATGCAGATTATCCTCGATTTTCCCAATACCCCTACTTTTTTTACTCTTCCGGATGGGTATCAATCCTTAACCGATCATCTGGCGGCACGTGTACAGCGGTTTGGGGGTGAAATCATTTTGGATGAAACCATCCTTTCAGTGAATAGAGAAGGCCAGAATATACACATTGCCGGTACACAGACTCACTACAAAGCGAAGAAGGTCATTCTGGCAGTACCGCGCAATGCCTTGGAAAGTCTGGCGGAGTCTTCACCAATTATTCAGAGCAATCATCAGTTCATGGAAGCTGTCGGGAGTGTCCATAATATGGAATTAAGTAAAATCGGACTGTATTTTGACCATCGCTGGTGGCATGATCGTAGCCTTCACCATGCTATTCACATCAGTAGCGGGCCTTCTTTTTCTGATTTACCCGCAGGGTCGGTGTATGCTTTTGCCTGCTATCCTGAGAACCCGACCGAAGATGAAAAATACGTAGGGCCAGCCGCCCTGACCGTTTATACTGACTTTATCCGGGGAAATTTTTGGAAGGAAA
The DNA here is from genome assembly GCA_950075905.1 of uncultured Persicitalea sp. GTDB lineage: Bacteria > Bacteroidota > Bacteroidia > Cytophagales > Spirosomataceae > CATMVR01. The sequence continues at coordinate 4,859 of CATMVR010000114.1, forward strand.
TGCAAAATATAGGAGCTCCTTACAGAACAGAAGCCTTTCCTGAAAATCCAGAAAATACCACAGCCGCCTCGGCTCCACTAGTTGAGGAGGTGATGAGACAAATCAAAACCATATTCGGTCTTGACCCGGATGCTGAAGTCCCAGCGCCTGTACTAAGTACCTACCGTGTGTGGGGGCAAGGGCAATTTGGCTATGGGTACCATCAGTATAAAATTAATGTCAATGACCAGAATTTGTATGATGTGGTAAAGAGCCCTGCTGAGAACGTCTACGTTTGCAACGAGGCGTGGTCGCCCGAGCAGGGGTGGGTAGAGGGAGCGCTCCTGGCTACGGATCGTGTATTGCAAAAAGATTTTGCTTTGCCGCCCTACACCACTTCGAAACATAAAAAGTCGGATAGTTTACATAAATCTCTTTACATCAATCAATACTGAGCTATGAAATCGAAATCTATCAAAGGGGTTACTATACCCGAGATTACGGACCGGTTCGATGCTGCCCTTGGGGATGGCTTCAAACCTACCCTGGCTATTGTCTTCCTGTCTATGAAGCAGGATCGCAAAGCAGTATGCCAGCTACTAAACAAACATAACGTCGCTATCTTTGGCGCTACCACAGCGGGAGAATTTATTGACGGAGAAATTGGGGAAGAATCTATCGCAATTCTGCTGATGGATTTGCAGCCTGACTATTTTAAGATGGAGTTTATGGAAACGGGCACTGAAACTACCCGTGACATCGCTCGGAAGATTGGCGAAACCGGCGTAAGTTCTTTTGCAAAACCTGCCTTTATTGTAGCTTCTGGCGGGATAAGTACCGACGGCGAGATGATTGTAAGGGGAATTGAAGACGTAGTGGGGCCGGATATACCAATTTTTGGCGGAATGGCAGGGGACGACTTTAACATGACCGGCACGTACGTTTTTACCAACAACTATGACAGTGATGACGCCATAGTAGCTCTCATTCTTGATAATCAGAAAATCAATGTGCAGGGTTTAGCCACTAGTGGATGGAGACCCTTCGGGACAATCCGGACCGTTACGCATAGTGAAGGCAATGTGGTATACACCATTGATGATGAGCCCGCCCTGGATCTTATCATTCGGTATATGGGGGTATCCAAAGATATTGATACCTACAAAGAGGTAATTGTAAATATTGGCTCGGAATTTCCCATGCAAATTCAAAGGGAAGATTCCGTGCCGATTTTGAGGGCCCCGTTGTATGCCAATCAAAGCGACCGGTCTCTGGTATGTGCTGGGAGTGTACCACAGGGAGCGCAAATCAGGTTTTCGCTCCCTCCCGACTTTAACATCATTGAAAAAGTAGTTGCAGAATGCAATGAGGTAAAAGCTTTTCAGCCACTTGCCGATGCTTTGATCATGTTCTCTTGCAAAGCGCGTCATTTATCCCTGGGGCCCATGGTGAGTGAGGAAATAGATCAGATCAAAGATGTATGGGGGAGTCCGATGGTAGGGTTTTTTAGCTACGGCGAATTCGGCAAGACAATCAATGGTAAACATGAGTTTCATAACAACACCTGTTCTCTTGTGGTATTGAAGGAAAACTAAACGTGAGCCTATATCTTCAACTGATTAGTACCTTAGTTCAGGAAGTCAGCTCTATGTCTGGGGCTGAACGGGAAGCTATTGTAAAGGCTGCCAAAGAAATGGATAAAGCACTTACACTAGCTGATTTCAAACTAGGCAGATTAGAGAAGGAGAGGCATACACTATCAATTCTGCTGGATGAGACGATTCAGGAGCTGCAACAAAAAACAGTAATACTAAAACAGGCAAACGATAACTTAACATTAGCCCTTACCGAAACTAAATCTACCCAGGCCCAACTTATCCACAAAGAAAAACTAGCCAGCCTGGGCGAGCTCGCCGCCGGTATCGCCCACGAGATCCAGAACCCCCTGAATTTCGTCAACAATTATTCCGAGGTCAACGTGGAACTGATCCAGGAACTGGATGAGGAATTGGAAAAAGGTAACCTTGAAGAGGTACGGGCAATACTTTCTTACCTGAGCGAGAACGAGCAGAAGATTCATCACCATGGCCGGCGGGCCGAAGCCATCGTGCGCGGCATGCTTGAGCATGCCCGTGCCACACCGGGCGAGAAGACCCCCACCGACCTCAACGCCCTGGCCGATGAGTACCTGCGACTGGCCTACCACGGCCTGCGTGCCAAAAATCCGGAGTTTCAATGTGAGCTCGTCACGGATTTTAATCCGAATCTTGGTTCAATACAGGTCGTTTCTTCCGAAGTGGGACGGGTGCTTTTGAATCTGTTCAACAACGCCTTCTACGCCGTAGGACAGCGGGCTGTTCTGATGGCCGACCAGGCCTACACGCCCACCGTGTGGGTGAGCGCCCACAGGTTAGCCGACAAGGTAGAGATAGAAGTGCGCGATAACGGCACAGGCATGCCGCCGGAGGTGCAGGCCAAGATCTTCCAGCCCTTCTTCACCACCAAGCCCACGGGTGAAGGCACGGGGCTGGGGCTGTCGCTCAGCTACGACATCATCACCAAGGGCCATAGCGGGGGGCTACGCGTGGAGTCGTGTGTGGGGCAGGGAACGGTTTTTACAATAGAGCTACCTGCTTCATCGGACTCCGGCCAGTGATAGCCACGTATATTTGCAGCGTTTGCCCCCCAAAAACTAACTGTCACACTATTGTCACACCTCTTTTTAGGCAAATTAGCCCCCTTCTTGCTACTTTTGATCAGCTACCTGATCAATAGCTTACCGATTCTAATGTAAGACCTCAGGCATTCTCAACTAGTAGGGAAGCCTTTCTGTATCAATGGGTCTTACGGCATTCTTACCATTTACCAAAAGTTTTATTATGCGCCTGCTAGCCGCTAATCCGGCTTGCCTGCTCCAACGGGCAGGATGTTGCTCCTATGCCTTTTTAGTCAACTTTTATCCCGGCTAATCCCATGAAACATTCCTTTTTCACCATCACACTAGCCCTCTGCCTGACCCTTCCGGGGCGGGCACAGCAAAAACCGCGAAACCTTTTCGACCAATCAAAGCTATTCAATGTACCGTTGCTGGCGCCTGAAGCTACCTGCGCCATACCGCTCCATTATATAGGGTTGAAAAAATCGGGCTACATTCTGCTGCTCAAAGTACGCCTGCCCGGCGACTCTATCTACTATACCATCCCGGGGGTACTACCTACGGGCGACTCTTTTGGCTACCGGGTAAAGACAGGCAACCGCCAAAGTGGCGATACCCTCTTCCTGACGCACCGAAGCGGGCAGTCGGCCATCAGGCTGGAAGAAGTGCTGGTGCTTTCCTACCATCCCAAAAATCGGCTCTTTTCCGGACGGCCGCAGCGCTATTTCGAAAGCCTGATCGTAAATAGCTACTACGACGAGCGAACCCAGCGAAGCAAGGGGGCACGCGTGCCCCCGGCCGCGGATATTCGCCGCGAGCGGGTTGTATTGCTGCGGAGCCGGGGTTTTGAAGAGGATCCTAGATAAAAAAGACATGGGCTCATATGGGCGCGGGGGGCGTCGATCCCTCCCCCCTCACACATCCAGCAGCTCCTCCCAGCGGGTGGTGTAGCGCCGCGACCGCCGCTCCTGGCGCAGGTGCCAGCTGCGGTTGTAGCCCTGCTTGCCTACCTTCACGGTATCGCGGCCCATGCGACGGTTGAGCTGATCGAGGGCGGTCATGGCCTTGCGTTCCAGTGTACGCCTTTTTTCGTCCATGGCAAAGAGATCCATCTGTACCTCATCTTCGGGTACAATGCCGCTCACCATGATTCCGGCTTTTTTGTAAGTATAACCTTCCCGAAAAACAATTTTCAGACCCCGCATGGCCATGGCTACCATCTCCATGGTGGAGTTAGAGGCTACCGGTAGCTGCAGTACGCGGTTGCCGTAGTACTGAGGCTGGTCGGGGCGGTGGGGGTTGGTGAACACAAACACGTGCATCAGGTGGGCGGCCGACTGCTGCCGGCGCAACTTCTCGGCGCAGCGGGCCGTAAAGGTGGCTACCGCTTCTTCAAGTATAGGGTAGTCCGTTACCGGCGTGCCAAAGCTGCGGCTGGTGCAGATACCCTTCTTGGCCTGGGGCTGGTCTTCGAGCTCGTAGCAGGGCTGGCTGTTGAGCTCGCGCACCAGGCGCTCGCCCACAATGCTCAGGTGCTTCTTGATCCAGTGCGGGTTGGTGCGGGCCAGGTCCAGGGCGGTCAGGATACCGTGCCCGGTCAGGAGCTTTTGGTACTGCCGCCCGATGCCCCATACGTCTTCTACCGCGGTGTTTTCCAGAATCTCGGTTGGCATAGCACCGGCAGGAACTACAAAGACTCCCTGATCCGTATTTTTCTTGGCGTAACGATTGGCGATCTTGGCCAGAGTTTTGGTGGGGGCAATGCCCACGCACACCGGAATACCCGTACACTGCCGCACCCTCTCCCGAATGGTACGGGCGAGCTCGCTCAGATCGGCGTATGGCATAGCGCGCAGGTCCACAAAGGCCTCGTCGATGGAGTAGATTTCCAGAGCCGGTACCAGCTCGTGGATGGTCTGCATGACCCGGTTAGACATATCGCCGTACAGGGCGTAGTTGCTCGAAAACACGTGGACGTCCTGTTTTTCCAGTAGCTCTTTCATCAGAAAAGCCGGCGCGCCCATGGCAATGCCCAGCGCTTTGGCCTCGTTGCTACGGGCAATGACGCAACCGTCGTTGTTAGACAAAATCACCACGGGCTTTCCATTGAGCCGGGGATCAAAAACCCGCTCGCAGGAGGCGTAAAAATTATTGCAGTCAATCAGGGCAATCATAGTTTTTTTAAGGTCCAGCTAACAACTCCCCAGACAGAGAAATCCATTTCAGGCGTAATTTTAATTGCCGGATAGTCCGGATTTTCTGCTTCCAGAACTACCGTTTCATTTTGTGTGGTAAAACGCTTAATTGTAAATTCGGAATCAATCACCGCCACCACAATCCGGTTTTCCCAGCTTTCAATACTGCGGTCCACAACCAGAATGTCCCCGTCAGTAATGCCGATGTCCTTCATTGACTCACCGGCCACGCGCACAAAAAAAGTGGCGCTTGGGTTTTCGATCACCAGTGTATTTAAATCAAGCCTCTGCTCCAGGTGATCTTCTGCGGGAGAGGGGAAACCTGCCTGAACCTTTGTATCATAAAACGGCAGCTCAATGCCCTGCGAATCATCGGCAAACCAAATTTTGCTGATTGATCCATCCGATTTAAGCGGCAGTGACGGAGAATTGGGATTGTTCATTATATTTTCATAACTAAGATTGATGCCGTAAAAAGACCTGAAACCGTGTCATCCCGAACGTATGTGAGGGATCTTTTTTATTTTACTGCTTTAAGTTCATTAAGATTTTTC
>CATMVR010000115.1 GCA_950075905.1 uncultured Persicitalea sp.
GGGGTGCTGTTGCTCCGGGGCTCATAACTTCTTGTGCGGCTCGATGGGCTCTCTACCCTCGGGCGGCTTTCTGGCTGGCTGTACCGACCCGAAGGGGTACTGCTGCCAGACTCGTAGCTCCTTGACCGGCTGGAAGGGTTCTCCACGCTCGGGCGGCTTTCGGGCTGGCTATACCGGCCGGTAGGTTCAGCCGACTCGTAGGACCGCTGCCGGCTCGAGGGGACCGTGCTTTCGTAGCTGCGGTTGGCATTGGAGCGGCGGTTTTCTTCCACCGTGCCCGACTCGTAGCTCCCCCGCGACCGGTTGGAAGGAGTTACTTCGTAGCTACGGTTGGACTGCGTGTTGCCGTTGGCGTCAGCCTGCCGCGAGCTCCGGTTAGAAAGACCGGTCTCATTCCGATCCTGACGGTACAGGCCGCTGCTGCTTGTACCGTTGGCACGGTAGGTACCGTCGGAGTTTTGGCGGGCCGAAGCGTAGCGGCTTTCCCGTAGCTCGTCGGCCCGGTACACGGGTACACTCGATCGCGTTGCCCGTTCAATCTCGCTGCGGCGTGGTCCGTAAGAGTACACCCGGTTATCGTTTTGATAGTAGTTGTTGATAATCGTGGTGCGGTTGTACACATTCACGATGCGGGTACGGGGCACGCAGAATCCGAAAATGCGCGGACGGTAGATGTGGCGCTGTGGCACAAAGACCCAGAAATTTACGGGAATATTGAACGAAACCCCTACCCGTATTCCGGGCCATAGCGGGGCCCAGCCGTAGTAGCCATTTCCTGAGCGCCAGTCTACCCAGGCGGGGCCCCACTCGTAGTCGGGTACCCAGGCCCAGCCGTAGAAGTCGTCGAAGAACCAGCGTCCGTAGTGAAACGGTGCCCAGCCCCAGTCGTAGTCCGACACCCATGTATTGCCGTATTCGGTCATCATCCATTGGCCGTTGGTGGCGTAGGGCTGAAAGTCCCGATCCACGTAAGGCGACCAGATAGAGCCATACTGAGGGTGAGACACCCAGCGGCCGTAGGGCGAGAGCTCGTTATAAAAGGTCTGAAAGGACACCGACAGGCCCGGCTGGGCCAGGGCTTCTTTTCCGACCAGCGTGCTTCCCAAAAGGAAAGCGAAGAGTATGAAGATTTTTGACTTTTTCATGGCTATGTATAGATAAATGGGGAGATGAGTTCTGATTATTAGACCCCTATCGGGACAAAAGGTTTAAATCGTATTTAGAAAAAAATCAGGTACGAACTATTGTAAAACGTTTGCATGGCCTGAAAAGTGTACATGTTAATATTTCATTTTTTAAAGAAAAAATATTAACACGCTGCATAAGTAGACAACTTAGGAAGAGCTTCCCCCTATGGCTATCAAAAAAAAGCTTTGTTTTTCTGAAAATGGTCTAAAAGCAAGCCTGGGAACGGTTTTTTATAGGGTTACCTAACCACTCTTGCCCTAACACCCGAATGAATACCTACCTGTTTGTGATGTTGATTATCGGGCTTGCCTCGCTGGCAATGGCCTGGATGCCTCGCATTACCCAAATAACCAAAATATCGTATGCTATCCTCTACGTAGTTTTTGGCGCGGTACTGTATATTTTTTCTGACCATCTCCCGCTGCCCGATCCAATCCGTAAGCAGGAGTTTGCCGTGCATCTGACTGAGCTTGTGGTTATTATTTCCCTGATGGGTACCGGATTGAAGATAGACCGCCCCTTTTCGTTCAAAAACTGGGTACTTCCCTTCCGGCTGGTCAGCTGGACCATGCTGCTGAGTATTGGCCTGATGGCGTTTCTTGCCTCGTACTTTCTGCATTTTGACTTGCCCTCGGCGCTGCTACTGGGAGCCGTGCTGGCTCCTACTGATCCGGTACTGGCTTCGGATGTACAGGAAGGCCCGCCCCACGAAAACAAACGCGACGATGTGAAGTTTGCCCTGACGGCCGAGGCGGGCCTCAACGACGGCCTGGCGTTTCCGTTTACCTGGCTGGCCATTGTTGTAGCCCAGATTGTCTACACCGGCAAAGGAAGCCTGATCGACTGGCTGCTGATAGATGTGCTCTACAAAATAGCGGTTGGCGCTTTGTCGGGCTTTTTGCTGGGCCGCCTGCTGGCGTATGCTATTTTTAAAAATTCGGGAAAGGAAACCGTCATGGACAAACACAGTGGATTCATTGCTCTGGCGGCTACCCTGGTGATATATAGTTTTACGGAATTCATCCACGCCTACGGATTCATGGCGGTGTTTGTTGGCGCCGTTACGCTACGCAACTACGAGATAAAACACGAGTTTCATACGGAGTTGCACTCATTCACCGATCAGATCGAGCGCATTCTGGTAGGTATCGTCCTGATTTTGTTCGGGGGTAGCCTGGTGAGTGGCGTACTTAATGAGCTCTCCGGTCAAATGCTTATTTTGGGCCTTGTTTTTGTGTTTGTCGTGCGACCTCTGGCGGGGTATGTGGCGCTATGGGGCACGGGGATCCATACCCTGCAGCGATTCAGCATTTCGTTTTTTGGCATCAAGGGCATCGGCTCGTTTTTTTATCTTTCTTTTGCCCTGGTAGAAACCAATTTTGCGCAAGCCCGCGAAATCTGGTCGCTGGCGGCTTTTACCGTACTCATTTCCTTATTGACGCACGGCTCCACGGCCCCCCACAGCATGAACAGGATCGAAAAAAAGTTCTCAAAGGAAGAGAAGTGGGAAGAGGAAAAATCATAAACGTCCACAGGCCCTCGGTGCAGGGCAGATTCTTTCTCCTGTATTTGTTTTACAATCCTCGGGTGGCTACATTCGTTGTGCTTCTGTGAGGCTTTATTTCTGATACTTTACCCTCCGCTTCCTTGGAAAAGATATTTTTCGTTTTATTGCTGTTCCTGATTTTTTCCTGCCGCCAAATGCCTGTTCAAACCGTTGCCGTGCAAGAAGGCGTTTCCCAGGACCTCGCCCGCTATCGGAAAGAAACCCTGAGCGAGGTAGCCTACCGGCTTACTTTTAGCATCCCCCGGGAAAAGGACAGCGCCATTGTCGCTACGGAAACCATTACCTTTCTCCGGCAGAAGTCGGCCGCCCCGCTGCCCATTGATTTTAAGGAAAATCCGGCAAATGTGCATCGGGTTGTTGTCAATGGCAAAGAAGTGCCCCTGACTTTTGAGCAAGAGCACATTCTGATTGCAGCTCAGAATCTAAAAACTGGCAGCAATACTATCATTCTAGACTTTACAGCCGGCAACTTATCCCTCAACCGCAACGAGGAGTACCTGTACACGCTTTTTGTGCCCGACCGCGCCCGTACGGTTTTTCCCTGTTTCGATCAGCCCGATCTGAAAGCTACTTTTGAACTTTCGCTGACCATCCCGGCCGAGTGGAAGGCTGTGACCAATGCGCCTTTGCGTGATAGTACGCGCATGGGTACCCGCAAGACCTATCATTTCCTGCCTTCAAATGTGCTGCCAACCTATCTGTTTTCGTTCGTAGCCGGCAAGTTTGAGAAAGTTACGCACTCTCCCAACGGCCGGGAAATGACGCTGTACCACCGCGAAACCGATACGTCCAAAATACGCCTGAGCCTCGACCCGATCTTTAACACCCACGCCGGAGCGCTGGCTTTTCTGGAAGACTATACTCAAATCAGGTACCCTTTCCAGAAGTTTGACTTTGCCGCTATTCCCGATTTTCAGTACGGAGGCATGGAGCATCCAGGGGCCATTCAGTACAAGGCGGCGAGTCTGTTTCTGGACAAAGGGGCTACGAAGGATCAGAAACTTGGCCGCGCTAAACTGCTGGCGCACGAAACCGCCCACATGTGGTTTGGTGATCTGGTGACGATGCGGTGGTTCAATGATGTGTGGATGAAAGAAGTCTTTGCCAACTTTATGGCCGATAAGATCGTGCAGGCTACGGAAGCCGAAAGCAACTACGAGCTGGAATTTCTGCTGTCGCACATGCCGGCGGCTTATGGCGTTGACCGTACCGAAGGGCCCAACCCCATTGGGCAACCTCTGGAAAACCTCAATCAGGCCGGTACCATGTACGGGCCCATTATTTACCACAAGGCCCCCATCATGATGCGGCAACTCGAACGCCTCATGGGCAAGGAAGCCCTGCGGGATGGCTTGCGCGAGTACCTCAAAAAATACTCCTACGGCAACGCCACCTGGGCCGACCTCATCGCAATTTTGGATGCCCACACCCCCACCGACCTGCTAGCCTGGAACCGGGTGTGGGTCAACGAAACCGGCCGGCCGGAGTTTACGTATGATATTGACTTCGAGCTAGATAAAAATACCATCAGGACGTCAAAAATAAAGCAATTCACTATCCGGCAGGAAGGGGAGGATGGCTCGGAACGGGTATGGCCACAATTTTTTGAAGTAGCGCTGCTGTATCCCGACCGGGTGGAAGAACTGACCGTATACATGAATGCCGACTCTGTAGAACTGACCGAAGCGGTGGGGAAGGGCTTTCCAGAGGGAGTTATCTTCAATTCTTCGGGGCAGGGCTATGGCCTGTTTCCGGCAGGTGTTCAGCTATTACGTAAGTTGCCCGAAGTGGCAGATCCACTGATGCGGGCGTCGGCCTACGTGAATCTGTACGAAAATATGCTCAACGGCGGAGAAATAAGGCCTATCCTATTGGCTGATCTGTACATGAGGATGCTGAATAAGGAGCCCGAAGAACTAAGCCTGCGGCTCATCACAGGGCAGCTATCGGACATCTTTTGGCAGTACCTGCCGCCCACGCAGCGCACCGACTGGGGCGTATACCTGGAAAAGAAGGTATGGGATACGATGCAGCAGCAGCCGGAGGCCAACAAAAAGAAATTACTATTCAAGCTCTATCAAAGCATAGCCCTCAGTCAGGAAGCGCAGGAGCGGCTGTATATCATCTGGAAAACGCAGCAGGCTCCCGCGGGCGTCACGCTCACCGAAGATGACTATACCTCCCTGGCGCTGGCTTTGGCGGTGCGCGACTACACGTCAGATAGTAACATCCTGGAACAACAACTTGCCCGCATCAAAAATCCGGACCGGCAGAAAAGGCTGCAATTCATGATGCCGGCCCTGTCGGGCGATGTGGCCGTGCGGGATGCTTTCTTTATATCATTACTGGACGAAAAAAACCGCGAGCGGGAGGCCTGGGTCACGGCGGCGCTGGGCTACCTGCACCACCCCCTACGGGCGGGTACTTCTATAAAGTACCTGCGGCCTAGCCTCGACGAACTGGAAGAGATTCAGAAGATAGGGGATATTTTCTTCCCCGAGTCGTGGCTGCGGGCCACACTAGGCAATTACCAGTCCTACGAGGCAGGAGAGATTGTACGCGATTTTTTGGACGAGCACCCTAACTTTAACCCCCGTCTGAAAGCCAAGCTGTTGCAGGCCGCCGACGGACTCTTCCGGGCCGTGCGGCTCTTGCGGGAGTGAGGGACAATTTAAAACAAAACGCTACTCCTCTTCATGAATCACCTTTACCCGCCCTACTTCGCCGGTTTCAAGGCGTACTTTGATGCCGTGTGGGTGTGACGGTGACTTGGTGAGTATGTCTTTCACGACGCCTTCGGTGAGCGTGCCCGTGCGCTGATCCTGTTTCAGGACAATAGATACTTCCAGCCCGGGGTAGATATTTTTTCGTTCGGTACCTGATCGTTGGCTCATTGCGGAATTTACTTTTCGTGGAAGTTGATAGCGTCCTCAACCTGCTTTTCGGTCAGGTTGAAGCGTACGGCCAGTTGGGATACCGAGTTTCCGTGCAAAAACTCGTCGAATACCGTTTGCGAGAGAATGTCGGTATCGCCCACCACGGGTCGTCCCGACTGTCGGCTGGGATCAATCTGAATGGCCGATTCCCGGCCCTTCGGGTAGAGCTTCACGGCCAGGGAGTCATCTCCAAACTCGATGCGCTTGCAGAAAGGCTCCACCACCTGCTGGATGGAAAGCTGTAAGGTCTGATCGGCCTTAATCAGCTCACCCACTTCGGCATGGTAGAATATATTCTTCCCATCGGTCAGGATGTTGGCCGAGGCAAAGGGGAAGGGAGTATGCAGCATATCCGACAGTATACCCCGGGCGTTATTGATTCGGGAGGGACCCACACCCGACGCGCGAAGCTGGTAGAAGGTATAAAACTCGATAAGCGTATGAAAATCAGCGATTAGCCCCTGCTCAGATATACGGTCGTCGGTAGCAGATTGCCCGCTTTTGTACTCGCGGAGCCAGCGCTTTACCTGAGTTTCGGGTAGAGTCAGAATGGTGGCTATATCCTGAACAGAATAGGTCACAGCCTGAGGTAGCTTGGATTTTGGCGTCTTTTTGGCTTTCACGGAGTCCTTTTTTAGGGGATGTAAAGGTACGAATACCATAGAAGATACCCCAAGGCATGCCAATCGAAGTTGTATTAATTTTTTAGCTAAGGCCGCCGTCGGATACACTTTTACCCGATCCCAAACTCCGCCAGGGCTACGGGAAAGTTTTCGCCTTCGTGTCCAGAGCGGCTCAGTTTTACCAGTGCAAAACGCTGCAGCAGATCCAGGCTGAGCCACTGGGGCAGGGTAAGCGGGGCGCAGGCCCATTCATGTGCCTTCTGCTGCACCTCATTGGGTACCTGGCTCAGGTTGTCCCAGGTAGGGTCTACACCACCAAGGTCCTTAATGTTCTTTTTACTGCGATTCCAGACCATCTCATCCAGTGTAGCCCGGTATTGGGCTATTTCAGCGGGCGTTTCGCAGGGCAATTCGGCCAGCAGGTCTTTTTCATCTTTGCTCAGGCGGCTCCACTCGGGCAGTTGCAGTTTCTTATCGCAGGTATCCAGTTTGTAGCGTACAATCATGGGAATGCAGCGCATCGTGTCTACAAAATCACTTTCAAACTTAAAATAAACCGGTTTCACTAGTGTAATAAGCATGATGATAGGGCGAATATACGAAAATCAAACCAGTAGCGCCCCGGCTATGACGGGCACAAAATCGGCTTTGGGAGTTTCGCAGGTGGAACAAACATAGCTTTCGGGAAGATCACCAAAGGAGGTACCCGACTGGATACCGGCACGCTCGTCGCCATACACAGCATCGTACTGCGTCAGACAGTGGGGGCATTGGTACATCTCCTCCTGATTGCTAACGGAAACTGGATTTTCAATGGGCTCGACCCGGAATGTTTTGGTGGCTAGGGCGTTGCGTGAGGCGTTGAACTTCCGGCAGAGCCGTTCTACCTGATGGGGGAGGTGGTTTTTCATCAGCCCCTTTTCAAATAGAAACCAGCTGCGGCTATTGGGGTTGAAGTTTTCGGTAAAATAAAGATCGTATACCGGTAGCATCCCCAATTTTCCAATCCGCAACATAGGCCTTTTGCGGATCAGAATGGAACCAAATACCTCCGATTTGGGTCGGGTCTGAATGCCAAAGCAAAGGCCGAAGGTCCGGGTATCCATTTTTTCTAAATAGCGCAGAATGTATTTTTTCAGATCAATGCCTTCTTCGCTATGGTCTTCGGTCTGCCAGGCCAGTTCGCTGGCGGCATGGCGCACGTTGATGTTGTGCCGCCCCAGCACGGCACTCCATTTGGTACGGTCTTTCTCCTCAATTCCCTTAATGATCAGTGATTTCCAGGGCGTTGTACAAAGCTCACCCACGCGGGTTTCGAGGCAGAGCGCGCACAGGTCTATTAGGAAAGGAATCGAAAACTGCTCATTGCGCCGGTACAGTCCCAGCCAGGTGCGCTGTCCGTAGCGGTTAAATCCCTCGTAGTAGGGCAGCGTAAAATCGGGTAGCTCTACCTCTTCCGTAGCGGGTTGGGTGATGAACGTGGTACCCTCGTAGACCAGTTCGTAGAGTTCAGCTTCCGAAAGCAGGTGGTTTTCGTCCGAAAGCATCACTTCTTCGAGCCGGTGGGCGATACGGGCGATGTCGTTGGTATAGATCAGATCGCGCCAGCGAAAGAGCGTGTTGGTTTGTTTGGGCCGGATGTACAGGTACCAGAAATGCGGCTCAGGGGAGGCAATGAAGTTCAGATTACCGGTAAAAAACGGTGTGAAACTCTGGTTGGAGTCTGATAGGTTTACTTTCAGGACCGGCTGGTAATCAAAGTCGTCCAGCACGGTATGGTATTCACTTTCGCTCAGCCATTGCCCCGTACGGAACACCTCCTCGGCGCAGTAGGAGCTGATGATGTTGGGGTGCTGCTCGGCGTTTACCTCGTAGGGGATGCCATGCGTGGTGAAATCCCTTTCCAGAAAACGCAGTTTCTCGCCAGTGACGGTAAACAAAAGCTGCTGCCGGGCCCCGAAGCGGGCGTATTGTACCCGGGCAGTCAGGGCGATGGACAGGATGTCTCGCAGCCGGCCGGGTGATACAATGCCGCCGGGCAGGTTTACTTTCAGGATATGGTAGTCGCGCATGGAGTTGAAAGATTAATCAATAAAATTTGAATGACATTATTCAATGCCTGGGTTGTGCCAGCTTTTGCCCTCACGGCCGGGCGGGCCCCGCATTCTCAACGCCGCTGTTTTTTATGGGCCTGCGCAAGGCCTACGCACACAAGCCCATAAAAAAAGGCGGCTTGTGAGAATGCTGAAAATTATTTGCATTCTGCTCGATTGTAAAATGTTTCTAAAAAATTAAATTCTTGGCAGTATATGTTGAATTTTAAACTTGGGCCTATATATTATTTTTGTTTTAATAAATTGATAATCAGATAATTGATAATGACCAATCACTAATAACAAATAACCAGTCACGAAAAAACAGCTTCCAACTCGGTGCATTTTTCCAGAATGGAGCGTACCTCGGGGCGGCAGGAGCCGCAGCCGGTACCGGCACCGGTGAGCTGGCACAACGCTTTGAAATCCGTACAGCCGCCCCGGATGGCTTTTTCCAGATTGCCCTTTCCTACATTGTTGCAAGAACAGACCAACTTGCCTTCCAGGGCCTCGGCCTTGCCGCCGGAGCGCAGCAGTTCGAGCCGCTTTTCGGAGAGTTCGGTGCCTTTCGAAATCAGGTCGCGAAATTCGTTGAATTCATTTTTATCCCCTACCAGAATCGCCCCCACGAGCTTGTCCTGGTGTACAATGCACTTCTTATAGTAGCGCTTCGCTTTATCAATAAAGGTTATTTCCTCGTAGGAAGGATCATTTTCCGGTGCTTCGGCCAGGCCGATGCTGCATAGGTGCAGCCCTTCCATTTTCAGGATATTCACAAACACACTACCCTTGTAGGGATTGGTGATATCCCCGCTGAGGTAGTGGGCAATGGTTTCGGCCTGCTGCTCGGCGGCCAGCGTAATGCCCCACATCTGCCCGCGCCACTGGGCTATTTCTCCCGCGGCAAAAATGTCGGGATCGGAGGTTTGCAGGTAGTCATTGACCACCACGCCCCGGTTGCAGTCTAGTCCGGCCTGCCGGGCGAGCTCTATATTTGGAACGGTACCAATGGCGATCACCGCTACCTGGCAGTCGAGTCGTCGGCCCGATTTCAGGCGGATACCGTCGAGTTGGTTGGTGCCGGAGAACGTCTGCACTTCGTCGTTAAAGTACACCTCAATGCCTCGGTCGCGGATTTCCTGGTAGAGAAGCTCACCAGCCAGCGGGTCCAGCTGCCGTTCCATAAAGCGGCTGATGCGCTGCACTACACTCACCCGCACATTCAGCTCGCGCAGCGAAGCGGCCAATTCTAGCCCCAGCAAGCCACCGCCTACGATGACCACGTGCGGATTGGGCTGGTCGAGGAAGGGTAGGAGCGAGTCGGCATCAAGCCGCGAGCGCATATTGAAAATCCCTTTCAGAGTAGGTACCCCTTTCGGCATAAAGGCCCGGCTGCCGGTGCCCAAAATAATTTTATCGTAGGAGTGAATCAATCCATTAGAATCGGTCACTATTTTGCGCGTGCGGTCAATGTGGGTGATGCCAACGCCCTTGTGTACCACAATACCGGCTTCCTCAAATTGTTCCTCGCGCAGCTTTACCAATTGTTCCCAGCTTTGGGCACCGCTGATGTAGTCGGGCAGGAGCACGCGGTTGTAAAAGGGGTAAATTTCCTGCGAGAATACGTGTACTTCGTCCAGCTGATTCAGCGGGCGGTAGGCATTAATAAAGCCCAGCCCGGCCGAACCGGCTCCGATCACGATGATTTTTTCAAAAGGCTTCTGGTATACCTCCACCTCAACGGCCGAAAACTTAAAATCAGGCTCCTTGGAGCGGGGGTCTACCAGGCTGTTGGTGAGGTTGTTAGCCCGGGC
>CATMVR010000116.1 GCA_950075905.1 uncultured Persicitalea sp.
GATTTACAGGTTGAGAGCCGCTATTTCCCTCGCCCTTTGGGTTTACTTCGCACAAAGTTCGGGATGACTCATGTTTTTGGAGAAATAGGTTTCTATACCAAAGCTTCGGCACCACCCACGATTTCGAGGATTTCCTTCGTGATCGCCGCCTGACGCGTTCGGTTATATACCAGCTTGAGCTCTTTCAGAAGCTCCTGGGCATTTTCGGTTGCTTTGTCCATGGCCGTCATCCGGGCGCCATGCTCAGAAGCATTCGATTCCAGCACGGCCCGGTAGAGCTGTATTTTGAGTGATTTCGGGATGAGCTCATTTACGATTTGCTCCTCCTCTGGTTCAAAAGTGTAGTTGATGTTGGTACGCTCTCCCTGTCCGCTTATGGCCGCATCGGCTATAGGCAGGTAGTTTTCTACCCGGATAATCTGCGTAGCCACATTCTTGAATTCATTGTATATCAAATCCACTTTGTCGTAGCGGCCGCTGGCGTAGGCTTCCATAACGGCCTCGGCGGCTTCCTTCACTCCCACAAAGCTTAGCTTGGTGAAGAGATGCTGAAAACGACCATCTACTTTAAACCCTCTACGGACCATACCTTCGGCTCCTTTCTTTCCGATCGCCAGCACTTCTACCTGACGGCGGCGGGCCAGATCGGCGTAATTGGCTTCGGTATGAGCCATAGCAGCCTTGATGACGTTGGTATTGAAAGCGCCGCAGAGTCCGCGGTCAGAGGTAACCAGGATCAACAGTACCCGCTCGATCGGGCGAGCCTTTTTGTAAGGACTATCGGAGCCTGTTTCGCTGCCCGACGACACGGTGGCCAGCATCTCACCAAGCTTTTGAGCATAAGGGCGCATCTGAATAATATTATCCTGGGCGCGTCGCAGCTTAGCCGCAGCCACCATTTTCATGGCTTTGGTAATTTGCTGGGTGGAACTGACCGAAACAATCCGGTTACGTACTTCTTTTAAGCTTGCCACTTCGTTAATTTTGAATGAGTGAATGGGTGAATGAGGGGTCCGCCCCCGCGATGAATGATAGAATATTTTGAATTAAAAATTTCCAATAATATTCTATCATTCAATCATTCTAACGTCATTTTTACACGTATTTAGCAGATACCTCTTTTGCTACTTTTTCGAGCACAGCGGTAAGGCTATCGTCGAATTTTCCGGCCTGAAGGGCTTTCAGTGTATCGCCATACTGGGCAGAAAGTACCGTCAGGTACTCCGATTCGAACTCTTTCACGCGATCAACGGGTACTTTATCGATCAGGCCCTTGGTAGAAGCATAGATGATTGCTACCTGGTGCTCAACGGAAACAGGGCTATACTGAGGCTGCTTGAGTACTTCCTGGTTACGGCGTCCCCGGTCGATGGCCAGCTGTGTGGCGGCGTCCAGGTCAGAACCAAACTTGGCAAAAGCTTCAAGCTCACGGAACTGCGCCTGATCCAGTTTGAGAGTACCAGCTACTTTCTTCATAGACTTGATCTGGGCATTACCTCCCACGCGCGATACCGAGATACCCACGTTGATAGCAGGACGGATACCGGAGTTGAACAGGTTTGTTTCCAGGAAGATCTGCCCATCCGTAATTGAGATTACGTTGGTAGGAATATAGGCCGACACGTCGCCCGCCTGGGTTTCAATGATGGGCAGCGCCGTCAGTGATCCGCCTCCTTTTACCTTGCCTTTCAGCGAAGGGGGAAGATCGTTCATATTTTGGGCAATAGAGTCGTCACTTACGATCTTGGCGGCACGCTCCAACAGGCGGCTGTGCAGGTAAAATACGTCACCAGGATACGCCTCGCGTCCGGGAGGACGGCGCAGCAGCAGGGATACCTCACGGTAAGACACGGCCTGCTTAGAAAGATCGTCATAGATCACCAGCGCGGGGCGTCCCGTATCGCGGAAGTACTCCCCGATAGCGGCTCCGGTAAATGGCGCAAAAAACTGCATGGGGGAGGGGTCAGACGCACCGGCGGCCACAATCACCGTGTAGGCCATAGCACCGTAGCGGCGAAGGGTAGTTTCTACCTGCTTGATGGTAGATGCTTTCTGGCCACACGCTACGTAGATACAGTATACGGGCTCGCCGCGATCGTAAAACTCTTTCTGGTTGATGATGGTATCAATACAAACGGCGGTTTTGCCCGTCTGCCGGTCACCGATCACAAGCTCACGCTGTCCGCGACCGATAGGGATCATGGCGTCAATAGCCTTGATACCGGTCTGCAGTGGCTCGGTTACAGGCTGCCGGAAAATTACACCGGGTGCTTTGCGCTCGAGGGGCATTTCAAACAGTTCTCCCTGAATGGGGCCCAACCCGTCGATGGGCTCGGCCAGGGTGTTCACCACGCGGCCTACGATCTGATCACCTACCTGAATGGAAGCAATTTCGTTGGTGCGCTTTACTGTGTCCCCTTCTTTGATTTCGCTCGAATCGCCCAGCAATACCGCCCCGACGTTGTCTTCCTCGAGGTTGAGTGCTAATGCTTTCAAGCCATTTTCAAACACAAGCAATTCTCCGGCTTGTACTTTGGAAAGGCCGTAAATACGCGCCACGCCGTCGCCGACCTGAAGCACCGTACCTACTTCTTCGAGTTCTGCTTCCGATTTTGCGCCAGCAAGTTGCTCACGCAGAATGGCTGAAACTTCGTCCGGTCTTACTGATACCATAATATAAGTTACTTATTTTGAGTGTAGTAGTTTAGTTTTTCAAAAACTGCCGCAAATTTAGCGTTTTATTTCGTTAATTCAGATATATTGTCCTAAAAAAATACAAGACTTAAAATTAGATTATTCCAAGGTAGCTTCCTGACCGCCGCCGGCCCGTATTGCCAACATTTTTTTGGGGTAGCGGGTTGGTATCCAAACTTTTTTAAGGTATTCATGTGTTTAATGAGAGAATACTTTCGTTTTTTTACCATCTTATCCTAATTTTATATTTATCCGTTTTCATTATCCCGAATGCATCGTAACGTAAAAACCTTGTCAACAGCCGTAATTTGCGCTGTATTACTGATTTCATCTGTTTCATCTGTGTGGGCGCAAGCTGCAAAAACTCCCGCCAAGGCTCCCGCCAAACCCACCCCGCCTACTGCCAGTACTGCTCCGGTTATGAAATCGGCTATTGATACGGTTGCTTACGCCATTGGCCTCAGCGTGGCGGGCTCGCTCAAAGCGCAGGGGTTGTCTGATATCAATACCAACCTGCTGCTGGCAGGAATCAACGAAACGCTCAAAGGAGGCAAAACGGCCATGAGTCCCGAGGAGGCCAATCAGTACATCGGGCAATATTTTCAGAAGCAGGCCAGCGTCAAAGGAGAGGCTAATCTGAAAACCGGAGAGAAATTTTTGGAAGAAAACAAGAAACGCCCAACTGTAACTACCACGGCAAGTGGTCTGCAATATGAAGTAGTGAAGATGGGAGAGGGCCCCAAACCCGCCGATACGTCGCGGGTGAAGACCCATTACCATGGCACACTTATTGACGGAACGGTATTTGACAGTTCAGTAGAGCGGGGAGAGCCCGTTGAGTTTCCGGTAAATGGAGTAATCAAGGGTTGGCAGGAAGCCCTCCAGCTGATGCCCGTAGGGTCAAAGTTTAAGCTCTACATTCCTTCGAATCTTGCCTACGGTGAACGTGCCGCCGGCCCCTCTATCGGTCCTAACTCCGCTCTGATATTTGAAGTAGAGTTATTGGAAATCCTTAATTAAATTTCTGTATGAAAAAGTACCTAATCACCCTCATACCGGTGATCCTGCTGGGATGGCAACGGGGCCCCGAGCCTGAGCGTATGCCCATGTCTTCGGTGGATACACTGACAGAGGTTGGAAACATCTCAGAAGACCTGAAGCCCACAGAGGCGCAGTATCGGGCAGAAGCACTCGTAACCCGGATCCTGTCAAACTACCATTATCGTAAGACCAAGCTGAACGACTCACTATCCGTAGCGATTTATTCAAAGTACCTCGACGATATCGACCATAACAAAATGTACTTCCTGGCGTCTGATGTGGCGCAGTTCGACAAGTACAAAAACTCTTTCGACGAATTTCTGACCAAGGACGACCTCGATGTTCCCTTCGAGATATACAACCGGTTCAGAAAGCGTTACCAGGAGCGGAGTGCCTATATTCACGATTTGCTGGGCAAGCCGGAGCCTTTCGACTTTACTAAGGACGAAAGTCTGAACATGGACCGCGAAAAAGCTGCGTGGGCCCAAAGTAAGGAAGAATTGAACGATACCTGGCGCAAGTACATCAAGAGCGAGGCCCTGGACCTGAAACTGACCGGTAAGGCCGATACGGCTGTGGTGAACACACTGCGTGACCGGTACAAAACGCGCGACCGCGCTTTGGCCCGTATCCGTACCGAGCAGGTGTTTCAGATGTATATGAATGCCTACGCGGAGTCGCTGGACCCCCATACCAACTATTTTGCGCCCGCCGACGCCGACCGCTTCAAGCAGGATATGAGCCAGTCGCTTGAAGGTATTGGTGCGCTGCTGCGCGAAGAGGACAACTACATCAAGATTGTGGATGTAATTCCTGGCGGTCCGGCTTTCAAAGGCAAGCAACTTAAAAAGGAGGACCGTATCATGGGCGTTGCCCAGGGTGACGAAGGCAAATATGTTGATATTGTGGGCTGGTTTGTGGACGATGCCGTAAAGCTGATCAAAGGCCCTAAAGGTACTGTGGTGCGTCTGCAGGTACTGGCCGCCGACGCACTGCCCAATGCCTCGCCCCGGGAAATCCGGATTGTACGCGAAAAAGTAAAGCTGGAAGAGCAGCGCGCCAAGAGCGAGATTGTATCGGTAAATCAGGGCGGCAAAACCATGAAGATTGGGGTCATCGATATTCCTCTCTTTTACCGGGACTTTGAAGGTGCCCAGCGACGTGAGAAAGAATTTGCCAGCACTACCCGCGATGTGCAGAAGCTTATGGATCAGCTGCGCAAAGATGGTGTAGAGGGGATTGTGATCGATCTCCGTAACAATGGAGGGGGCTCGCTGATCGAAGCGGTGTCGCTTACCGGCCTCTTTATTGAGAAAGGCCCCGTGGTGCAGGTAAAAGAATCTATGGGGGATGTAGAAATCAACTCGGACACTGATCCTTCGATAGCCTACGACGGTCCTCTGGCCGTGATGGTAAACCGGTTTAGCGCTTCGGCTTCGGAGATTTTTGCCGCGGCTATTCAGGACTATAAGCGTGGTGTTATCATTGGTGAGCAGACCTACGGCAAAGGTACCGTACAGAGCCTCATCAACCTGAACCAGTGGATGCCCAAAGAGAGTGATCCGCTGGGAGATGTGAAAATGACCGTCGCGAAATTTTACCGCGTCAATGGCAGCAGCACGCAGCTGCGCGGCGTAATGCCCGATCTGGAGCTACCTTCGGCCTTCAAGCTGAATGAGTACGGCGAAGGCTCTCAGCCCAGCGCCCTGCCCTGGGACCAGATTGCTTCTACCCGTTTTGAGGTAACAGACAATGTAAACGATAAGATGATCAGCCGGCTGCGCGACAAGTACAATCAGCGACTCAGATCAGACGAGGAGCTGAAAAAGCTGGTGGAAGACCTTGCTTCGTTCAGGAAAGCCCGCGAAGATAAAAGCGTTTCGCTGCAAATCGATAAGCGCCGCAAGGAAAGAGCAGAAGCCGAGAAAAAGCGCGACGCGGTAAATAGCCTTGAAGAGGAGGAAACCGAGGAGAATACTACGACAGGGGTGACCCCGGCTAAGAAGAAGGATATCTATCTGACCGAAGCCAGCCGAATTCTAGCTGATATGGTGACTATCGCGAACGAGCCTACCCTGGCCGGAGCCAAGAAGAAAAACTAAACTTTGAAAAACTAATTTTCTTTTTTCAGAGTATAATAAGAGGCGGTCGCTCCCCAACGGGGCGACCGCCTCTTGGTTCTATTCCGATCCATTGCAGGGGCTTAACGGAACAACAACTTCATGGGAATCCGCTTTATTTTTCAAGATTTCTTTGCCTTCCTCAAAAAACCACACACAAAACCCTATTCCGGACATTTTTCTCCGGGAGACACGATCAGGCTGTCCTTGCTGCTCGCTGCCTGTCTGCTGGTAATCCGCCTGGTCGGTATTATCATTGAAGTCAATGGCTTCCGACCGCTGGTACTTTACTTCTCGGGACACGAACTGGCCCGTCAACAGATAGATAGCAGCATAGCCAGCCTCCTGCTGGGGGCATTGGTGATGGCACCCCTGCTCGAAGAGGCAGCCTACCGCTGGGGGCTACGGTTTGGCCCGGTCCGGACGTCGGTTTCCCTGGGTTTGATTGTTTTTTACTGGCTACCGTACGGCGGTACTTACTCCACCACTATTCTGCGGGTACTGGACCAGCCTGGGTTTTACCTCATGGTAGCAATGGCCCTGGTGACTGGCCTGACCACGTACGCCATTCTCAGTATTTCTTACCTGAAAGAGAGAATTGGTCGCGCCTGGGAACGGAATTTTAGGGTAGTTTTTTATACGTCGGCTCTGCTGTTTGGGTTGATGCACATTTTCAACGTTCGCGATATGTCGTGGACCATTGTGACCCTGGCGCCGCTCATTACATTTCAGCAGATTGTACTGGGATTGTTCAACGGGTACGTGCGGATGCGCTACGGTATCTGGCAGGCGGTGGTTCAGCACGCGCTGTTCAATGTGCTGCCTGTGGCCATACAGCTTAGCGATAGGGTACTATAAATTTAGTGCACAGATACCTCCGGCTCGATTTCTTCCAGTTGAATCTGGGGCAATCTTTTGTAAAAGCGGTAGGTGAGCAGAATGGCTGAAACGGTAAGGCCCGCGAGCAGACCAATCCAGACGCCCTGTACATCCATACCTAGTGGGAAAGCCAGCATGTAGCTGAGGGGCAGAGCTACTCCCCAGTAGGCAAAGAGGGTCAGCAGGGTAGGCATATTGACATCAGCCACCCCGCGTAACACGCCCAGACCCACTACCTGAATACCGTCGGAGAGCTGGAAGAAACCGGCAATGATGACCAGCGTAGCGGCGATGGATGATACGGCGAGATTGTCGCGTATGTACAGGCTGACGAGCCACTCGTTGGCGCTCAGGAAGAGAACGCAGCAAAGACCCATAAAGAGGGTTACCAGCAGGAAAGCCGCCGTGCCTGCCCGCTGCACGGCAGATCGGTTGTTTCTTCCTACCGCCATACCTACCCGGATGCTGCCCGCCGCCGCGATGCCGGTAGCCATCATGTAGGTAGTAGAGGCCATATTGATCGCAATCTGATGGGCGGCCAGTTGGGGCTCGCCCAGCCAGCCGATCATGATTACAGCCAGCGAGAAAGCGGCAATTTCGAAAAAGAACTGGAAGCCTCCCGGCAAGCCCAGGCGGAGAATTTTTTCGATAAGCGGCCGAAGCGGCAGGGTAGTTTCAACGACCAGGTAGCTTCTGAAAAAGGAGTCTTTTTTGACGTATACCCAGATGGCCACGGCCATATAAATCCGGGAAAGCAAGGTGGCGTACGCGGCCCCGTTGAGCCCTAGCCGATGGATGAGGGCGTAGTTGAGCAGGGCGTTCAGTATCAGGGCAGACATGGTAATGAACATGGCCACCCGGGGGCGGGAAAGCCCGTCGCAAAGCTGGCGAATGGCCACAAACAGCAACAAAGGCACGTTGGAAACCGTTAGTATGAGTATAAAGGGTTTTGCCATACGGGTAATGTCGGGAGTTTGCCCAAAGAGCTCAAACTGCCAGGCTACTCCCACGCAGATTAGTCCCAGGATCAGACCCAGCGACCAGGCTACCCGGATTACAGACCGGAAAAGACGATTTATTTCCTTCGTATTCCTTTTGCCCGCGGCTTGTGATACCAGCGCCGAAACGATGCCCAGTCCGCCAATCCCGATACTTCCCACCAGAAAAGTAATGGAATTGGCAATGCCGGCGGCACCCAGCGGAATGGCTCCCAGAATACGGCCAATCATCAGATTGTCAGTGACGCCCATCAGTACCACACCCAATTGCGCAATGACAATCGGAATGCTGAGACGGAGCGTTTCCCGCATATCGTTTCTATAAAGACGTACTAATGATTGCATGATAGCTGGCCAAAAAAACCGAAATAGAGTACCCGTAAAATAAAAGTCCGCAAAAATAGTGAAACCTGACCGGATGTGTCGCCTCCGGGCGATAATCTTATTTATAACAAAAACTTCTTAATTTTGTCATTCTATAAACATCTTCACGCTTTTGAAAGAATACGGTAGCAACGTACAAAAACTCGCCGATCATATCGTCAAGATAGAAGATCCCGCGAAGCGCACACTCTACGCGCACATACTGGTAGAATTGATGCGCCAGATTCACCCCAACATGAGGGATAATCAGGATTACTACAATAAATTGTGGGACGACCTGTACATCATGTCGGATTTTGACCTGGAAGTGGAGAGCCCGTACCCGGCTCCTTCCAAGGAGATTCTGGGTAAAAAACCCCAGAAAGTAGGCTATAACCAGCATAGGCTCAACTACCACCACTATGGCAGAAATATTGAACTGCTGGTGGAAAAAGCCATTGAAACCGAAGATCAGGACGACCGCCTGGCGTTCGTGTCTTATCTGTACCGGCTGATGCGCTCCTTCTACAATGCCTGGAATCGTGACAACCCCGAAGATGTAGTGCTGCTGGAGCATTTGGAAGAGTTGTCGGAAGGGCAGCTGAAACCGGAAATTGACTATATTCGTCAGCATGGCCCCATCGAAGCTTCGCCTAAAGACCGCAACAGCAGTCAGGACAGGAGCCGGGGCAATACCGTATCGGGCTACAAGGCGCAGACGAACTTCAATAACGACCGGGCCAAAAATATCAGTCATGCCAGTCCGAGCGGCGGCAGCCGTAGCCGTCATACCAGCAAGTATTCCAATCGTAGTAACAGTAGTTCAAACAATAACCGAAATCGCAGGAAATAGAGTTAGTACATTTCCTGGCACTTCCAGATTCCTTATGGCTTCATTCAAGATAACCGGTGGCCGCCACCTGAAAGGCGAAATCATACCCCAGGGGGCCAAAAACGAAGCGCTTCAGATACTGTGCGCGGTACTTTTAACCCCGGAACCCGTTACCATTCACAACATTCCATCCATTCGGGACGTCAATCAGCTCATTGATCTGCTGGTAGATTTGGGCGTACGTACGACTAAACTGGGTGACTCCTCGATCCGCTTTGAGGCCAACGAAGTCGATACTGACTATATGGAATCGGAGTCTTTCAAGCAGAAAGCAGCGGCCCTTCGGGGATCGGTGATGTTGCTGGGACCCATGCTGGCGCGCTTTCGGAAAGGGCGTATTCCGCGCCCTGGCGGCGACAAAATAGGTCGCCGGCGCCTGGATACCCACTTTTTGGGTTTTGAGAAGCTGGGGGCGGAATTTAGCTATGACCAGGAGGATGGCGGCTTTTACAAGGTAGATGCCACCAACCTGAAAGGTACCTACATGTTGCTGGACGAGGCCTCTGTGACCGGTACGGCCAACGTGCTGATGGCGGCCGTCATGGCCGAAGGTACCACTACCATCTACAACGCGGCCTGCGAGCCGTACCTGCAGCAGCTCTGCAAGATGCTCAACCGGATGGGCGCCAAAATATCGGGCGTGGGCTCCAACCTGCTTACCATCGAGGGCGTAGACAAACTGCACGGTACGGAGCATACGATGCTGCCGGACATGATTGAAATCGGAAGTTTTATTGGCATGGCGGCTATGACGCAGTCCGAAATCACGATTAAGAATTGCCAGGTACCTATGCTGGGTATTATCCCCGACGTATTCCGGCGGCTGGGTATTCAGCTGGAAATCCGGGGAGACGATATTTTCGTGCCCGCTCAGGAGCGCTACCGGATCGACAGCTACCTGGATGGCTCCACCATGACCGTGGCGGATGCTCCCTGGCCAGGTTTTACGCCTGACCTACTAAGTATCGTGCTCGTCACGACCATTCAGGCGCAGGGTACGGTGCTGATTCACCAGAAAATGTTCGAGAGCCGCCTATTTTTTGTGGATAAGCTTATCGAAATGGGCGCGCAGATCATCCTTTGCGATCCGCACCGCGCTACGGTGATTGGTCTGAACCGCGAAACGCAGCTACGGGGTATTCGCATGACT
>CATMVR010000117.1 GCA_950075905.1 uncultured Persicitalea sp.
AAAGTGGGATCATAACGATATTGTCATCAAAGGAGATATCGCCGCGCAGCAGGGTATCCTGTTCGCTATATTTCAAATGCAGCAAACTTACACTGGTGAGGACGAGCGGCTGAACATTGGCCCCAAGGGCTTCACGGGTGAAAAGTACGGCGGGGTAACCTACTGGGATACCGAGGCCTATTGCATCCCGTTTTATCTCTCTACTTCAGACCAGAAGGTGGCTCGAAATTTGCTGATATACCGCTATAAGCATTTGCAAAAAGCCATCGAAAATGCCCAAAAGCTAGGCTTTACCGACGGGGCGGCCCTTTACCCCATGGTGACCATGAATGGTGAGGAGTGCCACAACGAATGGGAAATTACTTTCGAGGAAATTCACCGAAACGGTGCCATAGCGTACGCCATTTACGATTATATCCGCTACACGGGTGATCAGGCGTACCTGGCCGAATACGGCCTGGAAGTACTAATTGCCATCTCGCGTTTCTGGAAACAGCGGGTCAACTGGTCGGAGGAAAAGCAACAGTTTGTGATGCTGGGGGTTACAGGGCCCAATGAATACGAAAACAATGTCAACAATAACTGGTACACCAACTACATTGCCGCCTGGACCTTGAAATACACCATTGAGGCTATCGGCTACGTGCAGAAAGAAGGAAAAGTAGAGCCCATTTTTGAAAAAACAGGGTTCGATGCAGAGATAGAAATAGCCGGCTGGCAACAAGTTATCGATAACCTGCACTTACCGTACGACCCCGGGCGGGAGGTGTTTCTGCAACAGGAAGGTTTTTTAAATAAGGAAATACTTACAGTAGATCAGATTCCCGAGCATCGGCCCATTAACCAAAAATGGTCCTGGGACCGCATCCTACGCTCTTGTTTCATTAAGCAGGCCGACGTATTGCAGGGGCTTTACTTTTTTGAGGAAGATTTCACGGAGGCGATTATTCGCCGAAATTTTGATTTCTACGAGCCAATGACCGTGCACGAATCTTCGCTTTCGCCCTGCGTGCATGCTATATTGGCTGCCCGGCTGGGAAAACGCGAAAAAGCCTACGAAATGTACCTGCGTACGGCCCGACTTGACCTTGACGACTACAACAACGATACAGAAGACGGCCTGCATATAACCTCTATGGCGGGTACCTGGATGAGTATTGTCAAGGGTTTTGCCGGGCAGCGCGTGCGTGAGGGGATTCTGGTATTGAACCCCTACATACCGACGCAGTGGGAGTCGTACTCCTTCCGGATCGGCTTCCGCGGTACAACCCTCACCGTGGCGGTGAATCAGGAATCGGTAGTGATTGAAAATCCGTCTGAAACTCCGTTGAATATTGAGGTATGGGGGGTACTGCTGGAAGTATCGGGCACTAAGATTTTTGCCCTGGAAAACGCCTGAATTTAAATAACTGGCCGGTACTAATGCTGGAAGAAATTGACTTTTGTAAAGAATAATACTTGTCAAAAAAAGGATACAATGGTTTCATTGGCATTCTATTGATTATTTTTATAGATTTCTCGAAGTAATCTATTCGACAAAACCCGGAACAAAGTTTCTCTACTATGACAAGGGTATTGGCACTTCTGATAATTTTGGGCCTGATCGGGCCGGGAATCCGACCAGTTCAGGCCCAGGATTTCAGGGATTGCCAATCTCTTTTTGAAGAAGTACTGCGGGAATTCAACCGGGCGTACGAAGAAAACGAGCCCCGACTCCTGCAGTCTGTTGCCTACCGCCGTCAGCTTGTAGAACTTCAAAAGGCTTACAAAGCCTACCATCAGGCCTCCTACAATCCGTCTGATTCAACTCAAAAACTGACCAACGAGGCGGTTTTGAATGCCTTAGCCGGCAATTACGGAAAATCCATCCGGCTTCTTTCCTCGCTCGACTCACTCAGTGCCCAGGGAAGTTACTACCTCGGCCTTTTTTATTTGTTAAACCGGGAATATCCCCGCGCCCGTCCCTTGTTGATGGGAAATACGTTTAGCCGGGCGGCCAGCTTGAATACCCTGGTTACCTTCGGCTTTGAGAAGCGCCTTGCGGAGGCAATACAGTACGGAATCTCTGAGCCGCATGCCAATTACAAAGGCAAATGGAACTACAACCTGGGACTTTTATATAAGCAAAATCAACAATTGGACGAGTCGGTAGGAGAGGTGAGCGGTGCCATTCGCCAGGGTGACCACATGGCCTACCGCTTGCTAAGGGGCGATGTGTTGATGCGGTTGGAAAAGTCAAAAAATGCGGTGTCGGACTTTGAAAAAGTGGCAAGAAAGTACCCCAAGGCGCAGATCAGGTATGCCAATGCCCTGGTAGCTTTGAAACGCTACCAGGAGGCCGAAGTTGCGTTTTCAAATTACCTGGACGGGGAAGATCGCGGGTTTCGGAAAGATGCGATTCTGGGGCTGGGACATGTCTATTACGGACTGAATCAGCTCGATAACGCCCAAAAATACTACAGATTGGCGGCTACGATGATCAAAGATAGTCCGGTAGCGCTTTGCGGGCAGGCAAATGTGCTGGTAACGAAGCGGGCGTATGTCCGGGCCAAAACTATCTACGATCGCATTTTGACGGCCGACAGCAGCTATGTGTCTGCTTACCTGGGCAGAGGAATAGCCTGGTACGGGCTGGGGGAGTACAGAAAGGCCCTGGCCGATTTTGAAAAATCAAGTGCCTTATTTGACGACACTGATCGCACTCTTTCAGATGTTTTCGTGTGCCGTGGCTACGCCTTCTACTACACCGGCCGGCCGGCCGAAGCCCTGGCAGATTTCGAAACTGCCGTCCGGCTGGACGGTACCCGTTACGAAGCCCTGGCCGGAATCAGTAGTGTGCTGATTGATCAGCGGAGTTTCTCTGCGGCCGGCCAGTACCTTAGCCGGGCCCTGAACTACGAGAAGAATTACGATCTGATGTGGAGCAACTACGGCAATTTACTCCTGCATTTTGATATGTATAAAAAAGGGTACGAAGTGTTCCGGAAGGCCATTGGTCTCAATCCGTCAAACTTGAAAGCGCAGAATGGCTGGGGAATAGTACTTCTGGAAAGCGACCATCTCAACGAATCCAAAGTACTGTTTGATAGCCTGGTGAAGGAAAATCCCACCGTCCCCTTTCTGCTCAACAACCGGGGGATTGTGAATGCATACCACGGCAATAGATTCGATCAGAAAAAAGATCCAATCGCGGCTGATCAACAGTACCAGCTTGCTTTTGAGGATTTTAAGGAAGCCATGGCGGTAGCGCCCAGCCGGAAATTCTACAATGTAAACCAGGGAAATGTATATCGCTATTGGCAGAAATACGACGAGGCCAAGCTAAGCTACCAAACCTACCAGGACAAGAGTGCGCTGAACAATACGGCGGTGCTTTACGCCGGCCTGGAAAACATCAAAGATGCCAGGTATTACCTCGGAGTAGCCCTCCAACTCGACTCGGCGCATCATGTTTTTCAGTTCAACATGAATCTGCTCATGAAAGGCAAGCAAAAAGAGTTTGCCCGATCGCTGGCTCGGGCTACCGCGTCGGCAGACGAGGAAAGTGCTTTTTCAGATATAGGTATCAAGTATAGCCGCGATGGGTTTGTGACTATCTACCTGTATGATTATGAGTATGATACGCTGCATTTTCCAGGGAGGCATTACCTACCTCTGCCCGTTCAGGAGTACGAAGAGGAGTTTTTTATACCTGAATATGATTTTAAATTGTTGCCTTACACCCCGCTTAAAACACCTAAGGTTAAAGAGAAAAAAACTAAGTACAAAACCCAGAAGGTACGGTTGAGAAAACGCGGCCGCCGCACAGGGACCCAATGCCCGGTTTTCTAAGTTGGAAATTACTCGTAAAGCGGGGAGGGATGCGTTTCCTGCTCCTTTTCGTACCTAAGCTCTTTTCCGATCAAAATTAAGGAAAGTATAAAAAGTACCAGGGCCAATGCCCCGGCTACAAAGGCAATGGAGTAATATACCGGTTCGACGTCCATTCTTTTGGAAACGATGCCCGCAAAGGCCCACACTACCGCCAGCGATAGGTACCCGTTTGCTAGCCGGGAGGCCGCATAGGCACTTACCGCGGCACCAATCAGAATCATCAGTACCGCCCAGGTATCCTGCTCTAATCCCCCTTGCCACTGTATAGCCGTTAGCCAGGTGGTCATATTGGCGATGGTAGCTACCGATATCCAGCCCAGATATATCCCAAAAGGAGACTTGGCAAGGAAGCGGACTCTTTTTGACATTAGCTGATCGATGTTTGAAATGCCAAAATTGGCAAATAACAGACTAAGAAGGAGTATCCACATGATAGCCACCGAAACCGGCAGAAGTTCGTAATGCCAGGCAACTATCCAGAGTCCGTTCAGCACCGAAGAGGCAAAGTACCAAATCCCCAACTGCCTTACCAGCGTATTGACCCCACTGGGTTTGGAACTAAACAGAGTACTAGCCTGAAAGATGGTAAACCCCAGTAAAAGTAGATAGATAAGTCCCCAAATTGAGAATGTAGGGCCGGATGGCACAAACAGGTTGGAGTATTTTTCTGATAGTTCGCCCGTCGTATTACCGCCCAGTGGTAACCAGTTTGCCAGGAAGTTCATTAAAACCATGAAGATATATCCTGCAATATTGAGTATCTGTAAGGTTTTAATGGAGGCGTTTGTTGAGGTACTTGCCTTGTAAGTGTGCATGATTATATATATTTTACTACTGAATGGACTGACTACTAATAACATACCAAAAGACTATTTCTGCTTGTCCTACAAGCAAAGAACTGAAATAAGAAGAAGTGGGTATATTTCTCTACTGTTTATTGACGGAAAATCAGGGTGGTTTCCGTGGCCTTGTTTTCATAAAAATGCTTAGCTCCTCATTCAGAGTGGTTACTTCACCTGGAATGGGTGGATTGTACTCCCTGTTGTAATGCATTTGATGGTTTGGAATGGATATTTATCTGGTACCTGGTACATACCAATCAATCGCATTATGAAAATCACTAAATATCTATTTGTAGCCCTGATGCTGGTGGGATGTACCACGGTAACCATAGGGCAAAGCAGAAACTTCAAATTTGGCGTGAAAGGCGGGGCCAATCTATCCAATTTCCGGGGGAGCGATGTGGTGTCTTCCAGCGACCCCTCAGTACGCATAGGCAACGCAGATGCCCGGCTTACCGGGTTTGTGGGCGGCGTATTCATGCGGCTGGGGAGTACCCTTTTTATTCAACCTGAGTTGCTTCTTTCCCAAAAAGGAGGAGCTTTCAATGTCTTCCGGGACGGGCTTTCCAATGATATGAACACGGTTAATGTTCGGTTTACGAATCTCGATCTGCCGGTGCTGGTAGGTTTCCGTATCGGGGATGTTCTCCGTATCAATGCCGGACCTATTGCCTCGCTGCGTCTGAGCGAAAACGGAGGACTTCGTGCGGCTCTCAATGATCTTGGTGCCAACAGCGTCCAGGATAATTTCAATCAGGCCGCGCTTGGATATCAGGCCGGGATAGGTTTTGATATTGGCAACCTTAGTCTGGATCTGCGCTACGAAGGCAACGTCACCAACGT
Organism: uncultured Persicitalea sp.; assembly: GCA_950075905.1. GTDB lineage: Bacteria > Bacteroidota > Bacteroidia > Cytophagales > Spirosomataceae > CATMVR01. Next base: position 5,559 of record CATMVR010000117.1, read on the forward strand.
CATTGACGTCAATACCGACAATTCTAATTTTAATTCGCAACTCCGTCGGAAAGGAAGCTTGTGGCAAGCTACGGTTGGCTTCGCTATTTTCTAATTGCCAGCCATAATTTGTTCGTTCATTCATTCTGACTATTACATTGATTTATTGTATGAAAAAAACAATCATAATTTCTCAGGCGCTACTGGTTTGCCTTATTGGTCTGCCGGCCTGCAAAAATAGCAAGCTATCCCGACAGGAAAAGGGTGCCATTATTGGCGTGGGTACCGGCGCCGCAGCGGGGGCTGTACTCGGAAAAAAATCGAATAATACCGCCGTGGGCGCCATCATTGGTGCAGCCGTTGGTGGTACGGTGGGTACGCTGATCGGCGTATATATGGATAAGCAAGCCCGCGAGCTGGAACGGAAAGTTGAAAACGCCAAGGTAGAACGTATCGGCGAGGGTATTCGGATGACGTTCGACTCAGGTCTTTTGTTTGGTTTCGACTCGTCTGAGTTAACGACAGAAACCAGGGCTAACCTGGACAATGTGGCGGAGGTTATGAAAGATTATGACGAAACTGATATTCTGATCGAAGGGCATACCGATAGTGTGGGTAGCGATGCCTACAATCAAAAGCTGTCGGAAGCAAGAGCCCAGGCCGTAACTAATTATCTGACACGAAAAAACGTAGCCCGCAAACGAATCAGAACCGTCGGCTACGGCGAAAACCAACCTATAACCACGAATGAAACCGAAAAAGGACAGACCCAGAATCGTCGGGTAGAAGTGGTTATTACCGCCAACGAAAAGTTGAAAAACAAGCTTAAAAAAGAAGCAGATAAAGAGGCGGCTATCCGCTAACAAATTAGGATACAAAAAAAGAGGCTGCGTTGATTCGTAGCCTCTTTTTTTATGTTTTATAGATAAACAACCAGATTGAGCTACCCGTTGTCAGAGAATTCGGGATAAAGTGTCATCCCACCGTCAATGTACATTGTTTCTCCGTTTACATAGTCAGAATCATCTGAGCAGAGCCATGCCACGGCCTTGGCCACATCTTCGGGGGTACCTATTCTCTTGTAGGGGATAAGCTTCATCAACTCCTTCAACTTGGCATCATCAGACCAAACCTCTTTGTTAATTGAGGTTTTTATGGCCCCTGGACTCACGGCGTTGACCCGTACCTTATAAGGAGCAAGTTCCTGAGCTAAGGATTTCATCAGCATCAGTACCCCCCCCTTAGAAGCGGCATAATTGACATGCCCCGCCCAGGGAATGATATCATGCACTGAACTCATCATGACGATTTTGCCAATAGAGTAGTCGTGATCATGGGTTTTGCCCTGTTTTACAAATTGCCGGGCCGCTTCTCTGGTGCACAAAAACTGACCCGTCAGGTTGACATCGATGACCTTTTTCCACTGATCCAGCGACATGTCCAGAAAGCTGGCGTCTACCTGCATTCCGGCATTACTTACCACGGAATCGATACGGCCGTAGGCGTCAATGGTTTTTTCAAACAGCGACTTTACGTCCGATTCGTCACTGACATTTGCCTGAATAGCCATGCCATTTCCGCCCGATGCCTTTATCTGATCGAGGGTTTCATTGGCGGCATCTTCACTGCTGTTGTAGTTGACCACCACGGTAGCTCCCAGACTGCCCAAGTACAGCGCGCATGCCTGACCAATGCCCGACGAGGCTCCCGTGATCAGTATTATCTGATCGCTGAAATCTTTATTTGAAATCATAATACCTCTTTTTCGGACTGTTTGAGCCTTTTCCAAACCGTTCTGTTGACATTTTTAACAGCCCAGTTTTTGGCCTGCAGGATAGCCAGTCTGATGGCTTCAGTGGGGGTTAACTGGTCGGTTACTATCAGCTCCTGAGCTAAAAGTATGGCCCGCTCCCGGGTAGTAGGAGACAGGTAAGCCAACTCGGGTGAATTCAGGTTATGCTTCATAAGTTTGATTGAATTTATTGATAAGTATTCAAAAAAACGATACCAGGTAAAGGGGGTAATTGTTCTGGGTATTTTGTAAATAAAAATGCTCAGTACTATGGGATTATGTAAAAAAAATCCCCACTCCCGAAAGAGTGGGGATTGTGCTCTCAGTCAAGCTTATTTTACTTCCTCGAAGTTGACGTCGGTAACGTCTTCGCTGCTCGAAGAATCTCCGCCCTGAGCGGTATCGCCGGCCGGAGCGCCCGCTTCGGGACCGGCGGCGTACATCTCCTGAGATGCGGCCTGCCAGGCGGCGTTCAGCTTCTCCATTGCGGCATCGATGCCTGCCAGGTCCTGCGCCTGATGCGCGGTGCGTAGCTCAGCCAAAGCACCTTCAATGGCCGATTTATTGTCGGCCGAAAGCTTGTCGCCGTACTCTTTCAGCTGTTTCTCAGTAGAGAAAATCAGCGAGTCAGCGGTGTTTATTTTATCGATCTTCTCTCTTTCCTGACGGTCAGATTCCTCATTAGCTTTCGCTTCCTGACGCATTTTTTCGATTTCGGCGTCAGTCAGACCGCTCGATGCTTCAATCCGGATCTTCTGCTCTTTACCGGTTCCCTTATCGCGGGCCGATACACTCAGAATACCGTTGGCATCCACATCAAATGTTACTTCAATCTGAGGTACGCCGCGGGGTGCTGGTGGAATTCCGTCCAGGTGGAAGCGCCCCAGCGTACGGTTTTGGTTGGCCAGCGGCCGCTCACCCTGCAACACGTGAATCTCCACTGAGGGCTGATTGTCGGCAGCTGTCGAGAAAGTCTCGGTTTTCTTGGATGGAATCGTCGTATTTGATTCTATCAGTTTGGTAAATACACTTCCCAGCGTTTCGATACCAAGCGACAGTGGGATAACGTCCAGCAGAAGCACATCCTTCACCTCACCGGTGAGTACACCACCCTGAATGGCTGCTCCTACGGCTACCGCTTCGTCGGGGTTGACGTTCTTGGAAGGCTTCTTGCCGAAAAACTTCTCCACTTCTTCCTGCACGCGGGGGATGCGGGTCGAACCACCCACCAGAATTACCTCATTGATATCGCTGTTGCTGATACCGGCGTTTTTCATGGCTTTGCGGCAAGGCTCCATCATACGCTGGAAAAGCGTGTCGGCCAGCTGCTCAAATTTCGCTCTGGTCAGCGTGCGAACCAGGTGCTTAGGTATACCGTTGATCGGGAAGATGTACGGTAAGTTGATTTCGGTCTGCGTAGAGCTCGAAAGTTCCACTTTTGCCTTTTCGGCGGCTTCTTTCAAGCGCTGCAGGGCCATAGGGTCCTGGGTTAGGTCCACACCTTCGTCTTTCTTGAACTCATCAGCCAGCCAGTTAATGATCACCTGGTCAAAGTCATCGCCCCCCAGGTGGGTATCACCGTCGGTAGCTTTCATTTCAAACACGCCATCGCCCAGTTCCAGAATAGAGATATCGAAAGTACCTCCACCCAGGTCAAACACGGCAATCTTCATGTCCTGATTTTGCTTGTCAAGTCCATAAGCCAGTGCCGCAGCGGTAGGCTCGTTGATAATCCGCTTGACATCCAGACCGGCAATCTGACCGGCCTCTTTGGTGGCCTGACGCTCGGCGTCATTGAAGTAAGCAGGCACCGTAATCACGGCCTCCTTTACTTCCTGTCCCAGATAGTCTTCGGCTGTTTGCTTCATTTTCTGAAGAATCAGGGCCGATAATTCTTGCGGAGTATATTGTCTTTCACCTATCCGTACTCGGGGGGTATTGTTAGGGCCTTTTTCTACTTCATAGGCCACGGTTTTCATTTCGTTGGTTACTTCACCGTAGCGCTTTCCCATGAAACGCTTGATCGAGCTAATGGTGTGCATTGGGTTGGTGATCGCCTGACGTTTGGCCGGTGCACCTACCTTACGCTCGCCATTGCCATTGTCCATAAAGGCAACTACGGAAGGAGTAGTACGTGCGCCCTCGCTATTTGCGATTACCACGGGTTCGTTTCCTTCCATAACGGCCACGCAGGAGTTGGTTGTTCCTAAGTCAATGCCAATAATTTTTCCCATTGTATAAATCGTTTTATTTCTTTTACATGTACAGTAGCATTCACTTAAAAGCCTGTACCAGCTACGTACGGCAGGTGTAATTCTGACAAATTGACAGGGAAAATAAGGCATTGGCGTCGTAACCCGTCATTAGGCGCAGGCATTGGTTTTTTGCAGGAAATGTTGTCGTTTGCCAGGGTAATTAATGACAAAAGCGCCCCCCGGTGGGGAGGCGCTTTTCTATGTATAGTTAAGGAATTGGCTATTTGCCGCCAAACAGGCCACCAAGTAGTCCCCCCAGGTCGAGGCCCTCCTGTTCTTTTTTGGGTGCGCCTTGAGCGCCTCCTCCCAGCAAACTGCCCCCCATGCGCATGAGGTCATTCATGTCCAGTTTTCCGTCGGCCATAGCGTAGCCAATCTGATTGAAGTCAAAGCCCCCGCTTTGTACGCCAGCTGATGCGTTACCCGCACCGCCCATCAGACCACC
>CATMVR010000118.1 GCA_950075905.1 uncultured Persicitalea sp.
CCTGAATTGGGCCATGGCCCAATTCAGGGCAGCCGGGCTTTTTTTAACCACCGTTGCGTTTATTACTTGAATCCAAGTTGTGTTTTTCACTACGAAATCGAATTTATCCATCCGTTTGCAGACGGGAACGGCAGAATGGGCAGGCTATGGCAAACGGTCATACTCATGGAGGACTATCCTGTTTTTGAGTTTTTGCCTTTTGAGACTCTGATCAGTCAAAACCAGGATAGCTACTACAAGGCACTGTCAGACAGTGACAGTCAAGGCAAATCAACGGCATTTATTGCTTATATGCTCGGTGTAATGGATGCCTCGCTGGCTTTGTTGCTGGATACTCGTCCCCAAAGTTTAAGCGACTCAGATAGAATCGACTACTTCATTCGGAAAAGTGGAAAATCTGAATTTGGTAGAAAAGATTATTTGGATTTTTTCAAAGAGATTTCCCCAGCCACGGCGAGCAGAGATTTGAAAAAGGGCGTAGAAGTTGGGTTGTTTTCAAAGGAAGGTGATAAGAAAACGACCGTATATCGCGTGCTATGATGAAGGCTAAAAACAACCTTCCTCCCAGAATCTGATTAGCGCGTTACAAACGCGCCCGTCGAGGGTTCGCGACGCAGTCGCAAACCAGCAGCCACAAAAAAAGCAGGCCCCGCCCAATGCGAAGCCTGCCTCAAAAAGCGGAACGCCGCCCGGCCGCCCACTGATAGCCGACCGCCGAAAGCCCAAAAGCTACTTCTTCTCCGGCATCAGCACTACCTTGATATAATTTTCGGGATTGAAGTACTTCTGCGCGGCGGCTTTGGTACTGGCCACGGTCACCTGCTTCAGGTACTTCTCCTGATCGAAAACCTCATTCAGATCGCCGTCAATGAATACCTTGGTATCTATGTAGCCCCGCCAGAACTCGTTGGTCTTCAAATCTACCTCGGTTTTGCGTTGGGTTTCGGCCACAAACTTCTCGATGTCGTCGGGTTGGGCACCGTTTTTCTTTATTTTCTCGATTTCTTCCAGCGTCCGGTTCACGAGCTTGTCCACGTTTTCGGGCGCGCAGCCAAACTGAATCACAAAGCGGTAGTGTCCCGATGGGAGTTTGTCGGTACTTTCTGATACCCCCACACCGTACACGCCGCTCTCTTCCTCCCGCAATGCCTCGATGAGTTTGATCTGCAATACTTCCTGCAAAGCTTCGATCTGCACGTTGGTTTCGGGGCCGAAGTTGTACTCCCCGCTAAACACCATCGTCACGCGGCTTTTGGGTTCCAGGCCTTTGTAGACGGTTTTTTCGATGCGTCCCTTGGGCGGAAAAATATTCGGGTGGTCGTAGGTATCGTCGCGGTCGGTGGCGGGCAGGCCTCCGAGGTACTTTTCGAGCAGGGGCTTTATTTCATCCACCTTAAAGGCTCCCACGAACGTAAACACAAAATCAGAGGCATCGGCAAAGCGGTTTTTGTATATTTCCAGGGCCCGGTCCAGATCTACCTTATCCACGCGCTCGGGGGTCATGGGGCGGCGGCGTGGATCGTTGTCGCTCAGTACCGCCCGGAGGGTATCCGAGTATATTTTTTCGGGGGTAGGCGTTTTCATCATGTTTTCCAGTTGCGCCCGCTGGTTGGCCAGGATTCCCTGCACTACCGGCGCATCCTTGCGGGGCGCCGTAAAGTAGGCGTAAATCAGTTGCAGAGCCGTTTCCAGGTCCTTGGGGCTGGCACTTCCCGCAATTCCTTCGGTGAGTTCGCTCACATACGGCCGGACGTTGACCGACTTGCCGGCCAGGTACTTCTGCAACTGGGTTTGGCTGTACTCACCCACCCCGCCGGCACCGATAAGGTAGCTGGCAAAAGCGCCCGTTTCCAGGTCTTTGGGAAATAGTGACGTACCTCCTTTGCCCGTAGCTTCAAACAGAATCTGATCGTTCTTGAAGTCGGTAGGTTTCAGCAGCACCTTCACGCCGTTGCCGAGCACGAGTTCGGTGACGCCCAGCTTTTCCATTTTGTTTTCCTTCACCACGGGGGTACCCTTCGGTTCTTTGGGAAGTAGGGGCGTATTCACGGCATTGTCCACATAGGCAGTTACGTCCTCACTGGCAGCGTCGAGCAACTGCCGTACCTTCTGCTCGGAGGGGAGTTGCTCCTTGGCTTTTTCGGGGGCCATAATCACCACCGCCCGGTTTTTGTCGCTGATAAACTTACTGGCCAGCTGATTTACTTCGTTCAGCTTGATGGTACCCAGCTGGTTCTTGACAAAATTGGTGTAAAACTCGATGCCCGGCGCCGAGCCGTCGTTCAGAAAATTGTCGATGTACTGCTGCACGTAATTGTCCGAGCGGGTCTTGTCTTTTTCTTTTAACTGCCGCTCCACGGCGTTCTCAAAAGTTTTCTTGGCGCGGTCAAATTCAGATTCGGTAAAGCCAAACTTCTGCACACGGGTATTTTCCTTTATCAGGGTAGTCAGGGCGCGTTCTATGCCACTGGCATCCTTGGCGAGTGCCACCGCCGTGTAGGCGTCGAGGTTGCCTATGAAGCCCCCGTAGTTTCCTACCCCAAATACAAAGGGAGGATCGGCCTGCTGAGTTAGCTCCTGCAGGCGGTCGCCCATCATGGCGTTGAACAGCTCGTAGGTGATAGCCGTGCGGGCATCTTTGAGGGTCTTTTCCTCAAACTCCGGTTGCTTGTAGAATACCTGCACCACGTTTTGCGGAAACTCGGGGTCCGTCACGATGGCGATATCCGTGGAGCCGTCGAGCGGAATCTCGTATTCGGTACGGGGCTTGGGATTTTTGGCTTTCGGAATGCTGCCAAACTTCTCCTTAATCAGCATCTCTACTTTGGAAATATCAAAATCTCCCACGGCAATCACCGCCATTAGCTCGGGGCGGTACCAGTCCTGATAAAATTGGCGTAGCACTTCCGGCTTAAAGTTTTTCAGGGTTTCGTCGGTTCCGATGGGCAGTCGGTCGGCGTAGCGCGAATTTTTCAGAATCTTCTGAAAATACTGGTCACGCATTCGTTGCTGGGCCCCCCGGCCCATGCGTGACTCTTCCAGCACTACCCCGCGCTCCTTGTCAATTTCGGCGGGGTCGAGGGTGGCGTTATGCGCCCAGTCTTCCAGTATTTGCAGGCCCTTTTCCAGTAGTCCGGCCGAGTCGGTCGGGATGGGCAGCATGTATACCGTTTCGTCAAAGCTGGTGTAGGCGTTCAGGTCGGCACCAAAGCGGACGCCCGTTTTTTGCAGGAAATTGACCAGCTCGTTTTTGGGGAAATTTTTGGTGCCATTAAAGCTCATATGTTCCATGAAGTGAGCCAGGCCCAGCTGCTGTTCATTTTCCAGAATAGATCCCGCCTTGATCACCAGCCGGAGTTCGGCGCGGTTTTTCGGTTCGGTATTTTTTCGGATATAGTAGGTAAGGCCGTTGCTGAGGGTACCCTTCTTCACCAGAGGGTCAAACGGAATAGGCTTGGATAAATCGGTCTGGGCAAGCACGGGAGCAGAAAACACCAAAAGCATACACCAGAACGCTGTGGATAACCAGTTTTTCATAAAAAGGAAGTTAAGGGGATTGAAATGGGACATACAAAAACCACAACGTAATATGTAGTTTGTTTGTTTCAAATCCGGCAGTCGGGCGCAAAATAGGCGGATAGTTGCGCTAGGCGGAAGTGGCCATTTCTGGCTGGGGAGATAGTTTGTCCCGCAGCTTGTCGGTAATTTCCATGAGCTCGTAGGCGGTTTCGAGCCAGAAAAGCTCGTGTACTCTCGGCAGGTAGCCATGGCTATTGCTGAGTAGCAGCCGGTCTATCTCGCGGCGGCGATGGGTGAGTTCCTGTGATTTTTGCTCTTTCCAGAGGCTTTGCTTAGCGCCTGCTGTCTGCTGTTTGGGCTCGGTCAGGGAGTTCAGGCCAGCCAGCGTTTCCCGCAAGAACTCCCTCACGTCCGGGTCCTGCCACTGGTAGTTGGGAGTTCTTTTCAGAAAAAGGCCCAGACTGATAATCTGCGAGAGCTGGGTATAAATGAGCAGCGAAACGTATTGCGTCGTATTGATCAGTTCGGTCTTGGAGGAGGACTCCGTCTGCACCAGCCGGTAGGAGTTGAGCAGGTCGTCCATTTTGAGAAAAGCTTCTTTTCGGTATAGCTTGTAGGCCGTGGCATCGCGCTCACCGGCATCTACCTGTTCGAGCACATTGTTTAGCAGATTTCGGTTGGCCCGGATCGACGCCTTCACTACGACTGGGAGGTTTTGTACCTCCCAGTAGGGAAACACAAACCGCATGGCCAGCCAGCACAAGGCCGCCGCCATCAGGGTATCCAGCAGCCGGAAGTAGGCGGCGTCCATAAACTCGCGCTGCAGGTAGCTGTAAAAAAAGAGAATAAACAGCGTAAAAAAGCCGGTCGTAACCGCGTACTGCCGCTTAATGTAAGAAAACGCAAAGAACTGCGATACCAGAAAGATACCCATGCTGAGCCACGGGTCCGGTTGCAGCAGGTAGTACAGCAGCAGGCCAACTACCAGACCGGCCAGGGTACCGTATACCCGGTGGGCCAGGCGTTGCCTGGACAGATGAAACCCCGGTTTTAGAATCACCAAAACGGTGAGCAGGGCCCAGCTCGGGTAGCCAAAGCCAAGTGCTGCCGCCAGGTAGTACGCCCCCACCGCCGTGAGCGCAATACGCAGGGCGTAGCGAAAAAAGCCGGATTGCAGCGACAGGTGGCTCCGCAGGAAGTTCCATTCGAGGGTGTCGTAGATGGCAAATTTGGGGAGTTGCTCCTGGGCCAGGTCCAGACTTACGTTGCGCTGGGCCAGAACATTACGCATGTTTTCGAGAAGGAGGAACTGCTGTTCGGTGTAGCGCTGAATGCGCCGGAGCTGCCGGTAGGCCTCCGCCGATTGCGCCTGCGTGGCTGAGCGGATTTTCAGGTCATCGAGGCGGTGGTTCAACGCCTGCAAGGCCTCGTCGGCCTGCTGATCGTATGTCTGGGCCCAGTGCGCCTGGTCTTCCTGTTCCAGGTGTATCTCCATTTCCCGAAGCTGGGTTACCAGGCAGCCATTGAGCGTACGGAGCAGCGGTAGCAGCTCGTCTTTCTCGGGGCGGTCGGCTATGGCCTGAAAAGACAGGGCTGAGGCAGTAGCAAGTTCGTCGAGGTCAACGAGGTTGGCCAGGATGTAGGTGGCCTGCCCCATGAAGGTTTCGGGGCTGGTGATATTGATGGGCTCGCGCAGGAGTACCTCCCGAATCTGCTGGTGCACGGCCACAATCTCGCTCTGCTTTTTGGATAAATCCAGCAGGGTCTGACCGGTAGATTCGGCGGGGTCCAACAACGTAGCCTGTTGCTCGAGGTACTCGGCCGTAAGCCGCAGACAGTTGAGCAGCCGGCGCCGGATCTGGCGCGGGCGCTGCAAAGGGTGCAGCAGCAGCGCGTACAGGATGTACCAGCCCGACCCCAGCAGCAGGTACCGGGCTTTGATGAGTGCTTCGGCTAGGGTACCTATGCTGTCGGCCATGCTGAGGCCGATCATGACCGATAAGTTCAGAAACAGGGCTACGATGCTGAAATTGGGACTGAACGGCGAGACGAAGTTCAGTACAAACAGCACGGCCAGCAGCAGGATACCGTTCAGGAAGGGGTACCCCTGTACCTGTGTGAAAAGCACAAAAATACAAGCCGACAGTAAGCCCGAGAGTACCATGAAGCCCAGCTTTTTGGGCAGGGCAATGGGAATGTCGATGCCGAAAACAAAGGTCGCTCCCAGTAGCATGAAGATGCCCATTTCGGTGTAGCCCAGCCAGGTGCATACCAGCAGGGGCAGGGCGGCGCCGGCTATGAACCGGAAGGCCGTTTCGGTATCTTCTGATGTAATGTACTCCTTGAAGGTCATACTCATGAATCCATACGGCTTCTGAAATTTTTAAATGATCTTTTGAATTTTAAAGAAAGAAAAACAGGCACCTGCTTTTTCCGGTTGAGGTTGCCCGGTGAAGCGGTGGTTTTATGTCAAAAAAAACTAATAAGCATCTTTGCCCGAAAATCGAGGTTTATTTTGACGGTTTTTAATAATATTACCTTATAATTGAATAAATTTTAATAATACAACATCTCGATCAACCTACCTCCCAATAAATCATGAAAAGATACTTCTTTCTGGTGATCTTTCTGGCTCTGACCCACCTGGCTACTGCGCAGCAGCACGCTGAACAGGATCATTCAAAATACATACCGCCCACCGACGAGAAGGTAAAAGCAAAGCTCAGTCAGTGGCAGGACGTCAAGTTTGGGCTGCTCATGCACTGGGGTACGTACAGTCAGTGGGGTATCGTGGAGTCGTGGTCGCTGTGCCCCGAAGACGAAGGCTGGTGCGAGCGCCGCGGACCGCATTCGCACAACTGGTACGAGTACAAAAAGGCCTACGAGAATTTGCAGACTACCTTCAACCCTACGCGCTTTAATCCCGAACGCTGGGCCGAAGCGGCGCAGGGGGCCGGTATGAAGTACGTGGTGTTTACCACCAAGCACCACGATGGCTTCTGCATGTTTGATACCAAACAGACCGACTACAAGATAACAAGTGCCAAATCGCCCTTTGCCAGCAACCCCCGCAGCAACGTCACAAAAGAGATTCTGGCGGCTTTTCGCGACAAAGGATTCATGACGGGTACCTATTTCTCCAAGCCCGACTGGAACGTGGATTCTTACTGGTGGCCGTATTTTCCGCCCAAAGATCGGAACTCTTCCTATGACCCCAAAAAGTACCCCGAAATGTGGAAGAAATTTCAGGATTTTACTTACAATCAGATCGAAGAACTCATGACCGGTTACGGCTCGGTGGATATTCTGTGGCTCGACGGCGGCTGGGTACGCCCCTACAACACCATTGACCCGGCCATCAGCTGGCAGAAGAGTATTCCGTACGAGCAGGACATTGACATGGCCCGCATTGCCAACATGGCCCGGAGCCATCAGCCCGGTCTGCTGGTAGTGGACCGGACCGTGACGGGCGAGTTTGAGAACTATGTGACCCCCGAGCAGCAGATTCCGGATCAGTACATGCCTATTCCGTGGGAGTCGTGCATGACGATGGGTAGCTCGTGGTCGTACGTACCGAAGGAAAACTTCAAATCAGCCCGGCAACTGGTGCATACCCTGGTAGATATTGTGGCCAAAGGAGGCAACCTGCTGCTCAACATTGCTCCCGGTCCCGATGGCGAGTGGCACGACGAAGCCTACAACCGTCTGAAAGAGATGGGAGCCTGGATGAATGTCAACAGCGAGGCTATCTACGAAACCCGCCCGCTGGCGCCCTACCGGCAGGGAAAATGGGCCTATACTCAAAAGGGCAATATCACCTATGCCACCTACCTGGCCGAAGTGGGCGAATCGCTGCCCAACCGCCTGCAACCCCAGGGGCTTTCTCTACCCGCCAAAGCCAGGATCAGGCTGCTGGGAAACGATAAGAATCTGACTGTAAAGAATGGTGTAATCGAGATTCCAGCCAAAGTAGCTCAGGTCGTAGGCAGGCAGTCTGCGTATGTTTTTCGGGTTGAACCATAGTGTTTCTGGATAGTTAAGTAGAAAGTACCTCCAAAAAATCTTTACATTTACCTATTCCCAGCACAAACACTGCCTGACTAATTGATATGATGAAAAAAGTTTTAATCCTATTACTACTAGCAAGTCAAAGCCTTTGGGCCCAGGTACCCCCCAAACCATACGGTCCGCTGCCTTCACCACGCCAGCTTTCGTGGCACGATACCGAGCTGTATGGCCTGATCCATTTTACACCTACGACCTATGAAAACAAGGAGTGGGGCTACGGCGATGCCGATCCGAAGATTTTTAACCCCACTGACTTCGACGCCGAGCAGATTATCCTGGCCGCCAAGGCCGGCGGGCTCCGGGGAATTATCCTCGTGGCCAAGCACCACGATGGTTTTGCCCTGTGGCCTACCAAAACCACCGACTACAATATCAGCAAGAGTCCTTTTCGGGATGGCAAGGGCGATCTGGTAAAGGAAGTAGCCGATGCGGCCCGCAAGCACGGTCTCAAATTTGGCGTGTACTGCTCGCCCTGGGACCGCAACAGTGCCGCTTACGGCACGCCCGCCTATGTGGATATGTACCGCGAGCAGCTCCGCGAGCTATACACCAACTACGGTCCGCTGTTTATGTCGTGGCACGATGGGGCCAACGGCGGCGATGGCTACTACGGCGGGGCCCGTGAGAAGCGCTCCATCGACAACACCACCTACTACGACTGGGACTCGACCTGGACCAACCTGACGCGCAAGCTGCAGCCGGAGGCTAACATTTTCAGCGACATTGGCTGGGATGTGCGCTGGGTGGGCAACGAAAAAGGCGTGGCCGCCGAAACCCACTGGGCTACCTTCACGCCCGAGCCGCCCAAGGGAGTAAGCAAGGCGGTACCGGGGCAGGCCAACTATCCCGAGAGCCCCATGGGAATGCGCGACGGCAAGTACTGGATTCCGGCCGAGTGCGATGTGCCCCTGCGCAAGGGCTGGTTTTATCATCCCAACGAACAGCCCAAATCGCCCGATGAGCTATTTGACTTGTACCTCAAAAGTGTAGGTAGAGGAGCGGCCCTGGACCTGGGCCTCGCGCCCGACACCCGTGGCCTGCTGAGCGATGCCGATGTAGCTTCCCTGAAAGCGCTGGGCAACCGTCTTGAAAAAACGTATGCCCGCAATCTGGCCCGCGATGCCTATATCCGGGCCATCAATGTGCGGGGGTATAACTCCATTTATGGTACCAAGAACCTGGTTGACAACAACTGGGAATCCTACTGGACTACCGACGATGATTTTAAAGAGTCAGAACTGATCGTTGAGTTTCCGGAAGAGAGGACCTTCGATCTGATCAGCATTCAGGAAAATATCAAGTTCGGTCAGCGCGTGGAGGGATTTGCCATCGATGTGTGGGGTAACGACAAGTGGAACGAGCTGCATAAAGGTACCAGCATCGGTGCCCGGCGGCTGATAAAGCTCGACGTACCGGCTACCACTCCAAAACTACGTATCCGCTTCACCAAAATGCCCGTGGTAGCCGTGCTCAGCGAACTGGGTGTTTACAAAGTCACCGACTAAAAAGTCCCGAAGGGACGGCCGATCTGGTAGCGCCGGGATTCATCCCGGTGGCGTAGGGCAAATGGTTTGATTGTATTCCGGACATATTGGCAAGCCGATTGCAAATATGTCCGGAAGTTATCTATATACCGCTAAAATAGAAAGAAACTCCTCTAATCCAACCACTCTAAGTCTGGGAAATGAGAGCGTTTTTTAAAAACATCGAAATCGTTATCTTCGCTAACCAGATAATCTGCATTGACTGACAATGCCAGATCGCAAAATTTATTATCGTCTGGGTCATTCTGGATCAGTTGCCAACGAAAGGCCGCTTCAGCGTATACCACATTTGGGGCAATAGCTAATTGGTGAAGTACGAGTTGGGCAGTATTTGCTGAATAAGTTCTGGAAAGAACTTCCTCGTATTCCAGTAAAATTTCGGTACTTACAAACCACTCAAATTTACTGTCCCGAAAATCAAGATAAAGTTGGTAGAAGGGGCTTCTGGGAGGTATGGAAGCCCGTAAACAGTTGGTGTCAATAATAGCCCGAATCATTCAGCCGGGAAATTATCCTCCCGTAGCATCCTACGATAATCAGCCTCGCTATATTCTTTTCGGGCTGTAACTTCTTCAAGTTCGGCTTGCAGCTTTTGATCGAAATAATCCATCAATAGTTTCCGAACTTCCAGTGTTTCATGTTGGTCTAATCCCTGGTCAATCAGTCGTAAAATGCTGATCTGCAGATCCGATAATTTTGACAAACCAGAGTTGTCTTGCGTGGCAGTTGTCATCTTGATGTCTTTTCTTTTTCCTATCTTTTATCCAAATATACAATGATAATAGACTTGTTGCATAGCTATAAATCAGTTGCTTATGTAAAAATTTGATAGGCCAGCACATACTTCGAGAATATCA
>CATMVR010000119.1 GCA_950075905.1 uncultured Persicitalea sp.
AATTTCCGGTCAGGTTCTGCATTTTCTGGCCGCTTTCAGTTTTGGTCACAAAGGTCTGGCGCAGGCTCAGGTCGCCATTCAGAATGCGGTTGTTGCTGATTCCATCAGGCATTGCCCAGTCATTGATGAACGACGACACCAGGACGCCCAGCGTAGTTTTGGCCGACACGTTGTAGTCGAGACCCGCCCGCAGGCTGTAATTTTGCGATTCCCAGATCCGATCTGATTTCTGGTCGAAGATCGTCACGTTTCCTTCGTAAGGAATGGTCCGGTAAATATCCGTCGTATTGAATCCTTTGCCTTTGAAGGCGCTGAGGCTGCCAAAAGTGCTGATTTTTCCCTGGCGGTGATTGAGCTGCAGCGAGCCATTGCCCCGGCCGTAGCGGGCATAGCCGGCACCCAGGGTTACGTTACCATTGGTACCGAAGTTTTTGTTCCGCTTGAACTTAATATTGATAATACCCGAGTTGCCTACCGCGTCGTACTTGGCCGATGGGTTGGTAATCAGTTCGATCTTTTCGATGTTATCGCTGGGGGTATTACGAAGTAAGTTCATAAGCTCCTGCTGGGAGAGAAAAGTCTGTTTGCCATCTATCTGCACAATCACCCCTTCTTTGCCTCTCAATTGCAGACGATCATTCTGCTGGTCTACCACCACACCGGGCGAGCGTTCGAGTACTTCCAGGGCCGTAGCACCGGCCGATACAATGCTGTTTTCCACATTGACAACGGTGCGGTCGATCTGTTGTTCTATAAAGGGTTTTTTGGCTACAACCTTCACTTCGTTGAGTACTTCCACACTGGTAGAAAGGCTAACGGTAGAGAGTTGTACGTCGGTATTAGCTACTACGAACGGCTGACTGTATACTTTGTTGTAGCCCACCATGGAAACCAGGGTAAGGTAGCGGCCGGCTTCTATCTGCTCGAAGGCAAACTTGCCGTCGGTGTCGGTAGAAAGGCCTTTGGCGAGGGTGGAGTCTTTGGCGTGGAGAAGTAGTACGTTTACAAAAGGAAAGGCTGCCTGTTTTTCATCCAGCACCGCTCCCGAAACTTTGCCACGGGAGGTGGATTGAGCGTATAGTACATTTGTAACAAGTAGCAATGACGCTACCAGGGTAGTAAAAAGTTTCATGGCTAATTTTTGTTTATCGCGTCGGTGGGATTCCGTCCGCTTGATTATATAGCAAAGATAGGTAGTGTGTATAACATAGAACCTTTTATTACACGAAAGGTATATTATGTTTATGAGTGGATAACACGCGTACCAGTATCAGCTACTAATCTTTGTTTATAGATACAAAGGGAATAAGGAATGTTGCATGGGAGAAGAAATTTATTTCCAATGGGCCAAAAAACGGGTTGAATGGCTTTTCCTGACCGCTTCCCTGTCCTGCCTTCCCACTACTGCTATGTACTCTATTGGCTGGAAGGTACTTTTTTAGTATTGTTGTGGAGACTAATTGACCCCGCTCCTCATGATCAACCAACTCTACGACACCTCTCTGAGCCTGCTTACCGACCTGTACCAACTGACCATGGCCTATGGCTACTGGAAATCCGGCAAGGCCGAGCAGGAAGCGGTCTTTAATTTATATTTCCGGAAAAACCCCTTCGGCGGTGGCTTTACAATAGCCTGCGGGCTGAGCAGTGTGATCAGCTACCTGAATGAATATCGCTTGTCCGAAGAAGAGGTAGCCTACCTGGGTACCCTGACTGGCAGTGACGGTCTTCCTCTGTTTGAGCGCGACTATCTGGATTATTTGAAAAATCTGGAATTTACCTGCGATGTGGAGGCAATGCCCGAGGGTACTGTTGTATTTCCCAACGAACCCCTGCTGCGCATCCGGGGGCCGATACTGCAATGTCAGCTACTGGAAACACCCCTGCTCAACCTCATCAATTTCCAGAGCCTCATTGCCACCAAGGCTGCCCGCATGCGACTGGTGGCCCCGGACGATGTACTGCTCGAATTTGGCCTGCGGCGCGCCCAGGGCCCCGACGGCGGCATGACCGCCAGCCGGGCGGCGTACATTGGCGGGTTTGACGCTACTTCTAACGTGCTGGCCGGTAAGCTGTACGGGATTCCGGTGAAGGGTACCCACGCCCACAGCTGGGTGATGTCGTTCGACTCCGAACTGGAATCATTCGAAACCTACGCCCGCTACATGCCCAATAATACCACCTTGCTCGTAGACACCTACGATACTGTACAGGGAGTGAAAAATGCCATTATCGTTGGGAAGCAGCTACGGGAAAGGGGCCATGACCTGGCCGGCATCCGGCTCGATTCCGGCGATTTGGCCTACCTGAGCATTGAGGCCCGCAAGCTGTTGGATGAAGCCGGCTTTGAGAAAACGGCCATTGTGGCCAGCAACGACCTTGACGAGTACATCATGGCGAGCCTCAAAAACCAGGGAGCGCGCATCACTATCTGGGGGGTGGGCACCAAACTGGTCACCGCTTACGATCAGCCCGCGCTGGGGGGCGTGTACAAGCTGGCTGCCCTGCGCAACGAGGCCGGCGCGTGGGAGTATACCCTGAAACTTTCGGAGCAGACGATCAAAATCTCCACGCCGGGGATTCAGCAGGTACGGCGCTTTACGCAGGGCGGCTGCTTTGTGGGTGATATGATCTTCAATATGGAGGACGAAGTACCGGCCGTAGCTACCATGATCGACCCCTATGATTTTACCAAACAGCGTACCTTTGACCTCCACTACTACTACGAGGATTTGCTGCGGCCCATTTTTCGGGATGGTAAGCAGGTTTACGAAAACCCTTCTATTGAAGAATCTAAAGCACGGGTACAGCAGCAACTGGCGCACCTGCACGAGGGTACCAAACGGTTTGTGAACCCGCATACCTATCCGGTGGGGCTGGAAAAGAATCTTTTTGACACAAAAACCAATCTGATTCTCAAACTTCGAACCGCCAAAAAAGGTTAGTACTATGTAGCCCCGGAGGGGCGAAACCTAAGTAGCTTACGCGTGTAAATGACTAAATAGCCCCGACGGGGCGACACCTAACTTTGTTGACCAAAAATAGTAGCAAACAAAATGCCGCCATAGTAGGGGCGGGTATTGCGGGCATCGCCACGGCCATTCGGCTGGCCGTGAGAGGCTACGCCGTGGATGTGTACGAAGGCAACGCCTATCCGGGCGGCAAGCTTTCGAGTATCTCCATGAAGGGCTACCGCTTCGACGCCGGACCTTCTCTGTTTACCCTGCCCCACCTGGTAGACGATCTGTTCAAATTGGCGGGTAAGAACCCGGCCGACTACTTTGAGTACCAGAAACTCCCCGAAACCTGTCGGTACTTTTACGAGGACGGCACGCAGTTCATTGCCGATTCCGAGCCGGAAAAGCTGGCCGCTACCATCGAAAAGCACCTGGGTGAACCAGCCGAACACGTGCTGACCCACCTGCGCGACAGTGCCGTGAAGTACGACGTTGCCGAAAAGCTTTTTTTGCACCGGTCGCTGCACAAGCTGGGTACCTACTTTAATAAGGATGCCCTCAAAGGGTACCTGAACCTGCATCGCCTCGATGCCTTCCGGAGTATGAGCAAGGCCAACGCTACCCGCTTCCGGGACCCGCGGGTGGTGCAGCTCTTCAACCGCTACGCCACCTACAACGGCTCCGACCCCTACCAGACGCCGGCTACGATGAATATAATTCCGCACTTGGAATACAACATCGGGGCCTTTTTCCCGAAAGGTGGCATGGTGTCCATTACCAACAGCCTGGTGCGGCTGGCGGAAGACCTGGGCGTACGTTTTCATTACAGTAGCCCGGTAGAGAAGCTGGTGACGAATGAAAAAAGAGTAACGGGTGTGCAGGTAGGAGGGGAGGTCAAAGGCTACGATGTGGTGGTGAGCAACATGGACGTGGTGAATACCTTTCGGCGTCTACTCCCCGAAGCCCGGCAACCCGAGCGGGTACTCCGGCAGACCAAGTCTACCTCGGCGCTGATTTTTTACTGGGGCGTCAAAAAGGAGTTTCCAGAGTTGGGGCTGCACAATATCTTTTTCAGCCACGACTATCCTACGGAATTTAACCACCTTTTTGCGCACAAAACCATCCACGACGATCCCACGGTGTACATCAATATCACTTCCAAGTACGAGCCGGACGATGCCCCTGCCGGGGGCGAAAACTGGTTTGTGATGGTGAATGCCCCCGCCAACGACGGACAGGACTGGGACGCGCTCATTGCCCGCACCCGCGCCAATATCCTGGCCAAGCTCAGCCGCCAACTCGGCACCGACCTGGCCCCGCTCATCGAATGCGAAGACGTACTAGACCCGCGCCTGATCGAAAGCCGGACGTCCAGCTCGCAGGGGGCCCTCTATGGCAACAGTTCCAACAACCGGTTCGCGGCCTTTCTGCGCCACGCCAATTTCTCCCGTCAGTACAGCAACCTCTACTTCGTGGGCGGTAGCGTCCACCCCGGCGGCGGCGTGCCGCTCTGTTTGCTTTCGGCCAAAATTGCCGTAGATTTGGTAAAGGAGTAAACTTCACAAGAACCTCCCGAAAGTTGTCAACCAAATCTACCTTTTCGAGCAATCGGGTTGATCTTTCCAAAATATCCTGTTCCAGAACATACCTGGGAAGAAAAGTTAGTTTGGAAAACACAAAATAGGTCCATTCCGTAAGCTGTATGTCCGACATCCTGGTTTTGCTTTTCAAAACAGTTTGGTATTTTTCTATTTCAATGAGTGCAAAATCGGGAAGAACGAAGTTGTTGAATGACAGAATAGGCCGGTAGCCCGACCTGCCACTGATAAGGATACTCATCAGCACATTGGCATCAATTACAAAATCCATTATTTCGCACTTGGGTAATTGTGCTTTTCCTGTTGCCAGGCCAACCGTCGGGCAGCCTGCCACTCTTTGTCGTTTTGAAGGTCTATGGATTTCAGATCCTCCAATACATCCTGTGCGGCGGCTTTGAGTAACATCTTGTTCACAAAGTCTTCTAAGATGTTTTCAACCTGCTCGTACCCTAAGGCTTATACGACACTTTCATCTAGTTCTATTTTGAATTCTACCATTTTGTGCAAGTTTTATTGGTGGATTCAACTTTGGGCCTTTTGAGGCCACGAGCATCGACAGATACAGAGACAAATTTACGGTTTTCTCTCAGCCTTTAAAGCAGCCACATTCGTCCTCGTCAACAATTTTCAGAAAGTCACTGAGACTTTTTACGGTCAATCTGGGGCCGTAGGGGTACCATTTCAAATTTGCCCTCATCCAATAGATCTTCCATACATTTTTCGCTTTTGTGTAGGTCGCCTTTGCGTAGGGTATAGTCATGATTTCAGATGGATTATCCCAAAATGGCCTGATTTCGTTTAGAATTACGCTTTGTCCTTTGATTTCGTAGGAAATATCGAGCATTGGTCTGATGTCCGGTTTTGGTCTTATAACGGTCAGATAATTTTCCATCGTCTCAATAACTTCTACAGTGTCCAAAATTTTTAGTGCCATGCAGTCAATTATTGTTTTTGATTTCCATATTCGTACC
The DNA here is from genome assembly GCA_950075905.1 of uncultured Persicitalea sp. Taxonomy (GTDB): domain Bacteria; phylum Bacteroidota; class Bacteroidia; order Cytophagales; family Spirosomataceae; genus CATMVR01. The sequence goes on from CATMVR010000119.1 coordinate 5,527, forward strand.
CCCTACATTTATTTAAAGGCAACCCATTGCGTTTATTTCGCAATAGGTACAGGTACCCGGCTTTGTAATGGATCCTCCCCTCACTCCCTTCACATTCCTGAACGTAAACGGATTGTCACTTACTCAGGGTCTTGACGCTAAGACTACTAAAAATATTAGAGTAGAAAAGGAGAATTACAAATCATTCTTCTCGTCTACAACAAGGTATGCAAATAGTTTGCAGTATCATTTAACCCGTTCCTTCTCAGGCTGTTCAGTACCTCATATTCATCCAGGGCAGGGTTTTTCCTATTAATGACTAATTTTCGAAAGGAGTTGACAGCTACATCAGGGTTCAAATCTACTATATCGGTTAAAAAGTCGTCAGCACTTTTTACGGATAGACCGAATGTGGCAATATATTCTTCCGGAAAGTCCTTTAAATTATTCGTTACAATGATGTTTGCATTCGTCTTGACTGCCGCGGCTAGCACATGGCGATCTTTTACATCGGGTAGGGTTAATCCTTCCATCAAAACTTCATAGTTTTTAACCATAGCATCAGGAAATGCCTGATTTGCCCAATCAATCCGCTTCTTTATTTCTTCTTCGCTGACATCCTTTCTCCTCATTACGTCGGCCCATTCGTCAAAGATATGTTTGCTCCATTTAGGGGTATACAGGTCATCATGAGCAAACCAGAAAAGTAAATCACGAATTACAATTGGATAAATCACGTTGGTATCGAGGACACACGTAAAGCGAACACTATGAATCATATAGCCCTGATTCTTCGTCAGCGTTCATTATTTTAATCAGCAATTCCTGCTGCTTTGCCTTCATCCTTTTCTTGTAAGCCATCACATCTTCAAACTTGACCCTCCGGTGCTTGCCGATGGTAGTGTACTCAATTTGACCTTCTTCGAGCAACTTCACCAGATGAGGACGGGAGCAGCCAAGCAGATCGGCCGCGGCCTGAGTAGTCATCTCGGTAGCGATGGGCACTACCGAAATCGGTTTTCCCTGGCTTGTGGCTTTCAGGATATTGGCCAGCAATTTAAGAGCTTTCAAAGGAACCCTGATTTTTTCCTTTGTTTCTTCAATTTCTATTTCAGGATTGTCTTTATGCAGATTTTCCAGTACTTCCGAAAGAGCATGATAAGATTCCATGGCCACCTTCTGCTCCTCTTTGGATGGCTTGGTAATGGTATCGAGGTGTTCCATGATTAACTTGCTACGTTTGTTTTAGATATAAAAATATTCGAAACAAACGAAATAATCAAAAAAATCGAAATTTATTTTCAGGCTCATGTGTCTAGCTAGCTCCTGGATAGCTTGGAAATATCCAAACCAAAAGGAAAGGCTTCGGAGAAGCTGAACATTTTCTGTACAGATGGATATGAGCCTTTGGAAGACCGCCCGGAGGGCTATGGGATAGTGGTCGCTCGGATATATCCGAGCGACAGCGGGGACAGCAGTGGGCTTATTTTTTTCTTTCAATTTTTCGTTCGTGTGAACTTACCCATTCTTGTTTCATTTCATACTCTGATAATTCTTTTTTAGGGTATTCCCCGTTGAATGACCATATCTCCAAATAGTCTATAAGTCCGTTTTTGAAAAACAAGGTCGATTCTGCTCCGATTTCCAATTCCGGTGATTTAATTGTCACTCCGTTTAAAATTAAATCACCTTTTTTTGCTTTAAACTTTTCAATTCCGTCCACGTGTTCAAAAGAGACGAATACTCCAACTCCTGTGTAGTCGAATTCAGTTTCAGAAACGAAGTGCATTTGTTTTTTTGCTTCTTCATCTTCCTCCTCCCCGTCAAGAAGTAATATTAAAATATCTTGTATGAATTTCGACTTAATCACTTGGTTATTTTAAATTTTGCACAAAATTTGTATAAACGTAACCCATTGCATTTATTTCTACAATGGGTACAGTTCCCCCGTTTCGTCTGGACGTATTTACCCCCCTCACTCCCTCACCACGTTCACATTCCTGAACATAAACCCATTGTCACTCACCCGCAGGGGCTTGCCGCTGGCGGTGGTCACGTTCTTGAGTACGACTTCTTTGGTGATGACATAGGGGAACTGCTCCTTGTAGGATTCATCCGTCATCTGGGGATTGAAATTGGCGAAGATGGCCGGGCCCTGGTAGTTTTCGGGGTGGTTGGAGTCGTCAATTTTAAGATTCTCAATGATGATTTTTTCGGGCATATAGGCCACATAGCCAAAATCATGCTGACCAGAGTACGACCCACCAATGAGGGAGGCAGTGGTAGGCCGGCCGCCGGAAGGTACGAACGTGCAGTTGCGGATGATGAACTCCCCCTGCCAGGTACTGCCGTAGTCGGAGCGCAGGTTGACGAGCGTACCGCCCCGGATGGTACTGTTCTCTACCAGCAGGGTACCGCTGCCAATAGCATTGATGCCCATATGGCCCAGCGTCGAGTTGCGGATGGTGGCGTTGGCTACCCCCATGTGGGCATCAAAGCGCGAAAAGGTGCAGTTGTCGTATAGCATATTCTTGCAGAAGTTGGACCCCAGAATGCCCCAGTAGGTGCGGTCGTTGATGTCGTTGAACTGGCTGCAATTGATAAACGATACGTTGAGGGCGCGGTTGGGAGATAGGTCGTAGCTGCCCATGGAGACGGGCTTGCCGGCCGCACCGATGGTGCTGTACGTTTTGTGGCCGGTCAGGATGGTGTTTTTGACGGTTATGTAAGCGCAGTCGCGGATATTGAAAAAGCCGCCGTAGGGCGCGCCGTGGTCGCCTTCGCCCTGCCGCTGGGCAATGGCATCCTCACCGTCGAGAACGAGGCGCAGGCCTGGGCTCGCGCCAATCGCAGCGAGATGGACAAGGGCGGCGGCGCGGCGGAAGCTGCGCTCGCGGTGCTGCGTTACAAGCGCTCATTGGCGGAGGAGTCGAAATGAGCCGATCCGAGATGCGCCGCGGCGCCCGGCTCTCGGCCGTCCAGGCGCTCTACGAGATGGAGGTCGGAGGACGCGGCGTGGTCGAGGCCATGGCCGATCGGCTCCTGAACCGGAGCGAGACCCCTGGCGACACCTTCTTCCGCGCCTTCGACGCCGAGAACCTGTTCGCCGATCTGGAAGGTGATGAGCTGACGGGACATGATGTTATTCCTGTTGCAAATCAGTGCAGGACGCGGCGGATCGCCGCTGCGAGCTTGTCGGGATGGAACGGCTTGACGATCCAACCTGTAGCGCCCGCAGAGCGCGCGCGCTGCTTCTTTTCATCCGAGCTTTCGGTGGTCAGAATCAGGATCGGCATCTCGGTGCAGCCCTTGCCGCGCACGGTTTCGATCAGCCCGAAGCCATCAAGGCGCGGCATGTTGATATCGGTGATCAGCAGGTCGGGCTGGTTTCCTTCCAGCTTCTCCAGCGCAGCCGTGCGTTGCGGAGTCATCCGGTCGGGCTGCCTGCCCGTCAGGCGGTATTCGGTAACCGTCACGCCGCCCTTCAGCGCACCGCCGCTCGCCAGCACCATCCGCGCGACCGAGCTCATGTGCGCGCAGTAGTAGTCCGCCGTCCACTCGATCAGCCGCCGCAATTCTGCGCGGATCGGCGGCACCGGCAACACCGAGAGGATGGGGCGCAACTTCTCTTCGGGCACCGACTGGCCCGGCAGGCGTTCCTCCTCCCACACGATGCCGGTGACCTGGCGCGGGCCGAGCGGGGCAAGCACGACGTTACCATGCTCGACCGCGATGCCATCGGGCACGCGGTAGTCGAGCACGCCGAGCGCGGCATTGAGGACGAGAAGGCGGATACGGCGCATGGGTCGACTGCCAATATGGGCGCGGGGGCTCCCTCGCCACAAGCATGGAAGGTGAGATGATGACCGGAATTCTGGAAACAAGCCTCAACCGCCGCGGCCTCCTGGGCTCGCTAGGCGTCGGCGCGGGCGCACTGCTGCTCGGCGGTTGCATGACTTACGAAGACCGTGTGACCAACGTGATCGAGCGGTTGCTCCTGCTGTCGAGCGAACGCGCCTTCGCCCGGTTGACCGCGCCCGGCGGCTTCTGGGACGAGCAGTTTGCGGCCATCGGGCTCGACACGATGCTGGGTGCGCGCGGTTCGGTGCTCGCCAACATCCTGACCTCGGGGCTGATCAAGGCGCGGGTGGAGCGCGAGTTCGCAGGCTTCGCGATCGACGCGAGCGAGCGCGCCGCGCCCGTCATCTACGATACGATCGAGCTGATCGGGGTGCGCAACACGATCGACCTGATCACCGGCGGGCCGACCGCAGCGACCAGCTACCTTCGCGGCGAAGCTGGCAACCGCGTGGTCGATGCGATGGTGCCCGAACTGGGCGAGGCGATGCGCGTGGCGCAGGACCCGCTGATCGGCCAGCTCGTCTCGGCGGCAGTCGGGGTGGATATCGGCGCGGCGGCGAACCGCGTCGCCCTCAGCG
>CATMVR010000120.1 GCA_950075905.1 uncultured Persicitalea sp.
CTGTGTGGCGGCCTGTAAAAATTCTTCGGCCATGCTGTTTACGTCGGCAAAAGTCTCGCAACTGGCTCTGCTGCCGCAGGGACAGGCCGAGCGCAAGATCCGGGCGGAGAAAATGGTGGCTCAGATGGATTCGGAAGGCTTCGGTTCCTGCACCAACACCGGTGCCTGTTCGGCCGAGTGCCCCAAGGAAATCTCCATGGAGAACATTGCCCGCCTAAACCGCGAGTACCTGGGCGCAAAGATCACATCCAGCCGGGTGTAGGTTTGGCGGTCGGCTATCGGCAGTCGGCTATCGGCCTTTTCTAGCAATAGAATTCTATGTAAACGACAAGAGCCGCCCATTCGGGCGGCTCTTGTCGTTTGGTAGAAAGTAGTAAATAAAGCCGACGGCCGATAGCCGATAGCCCCTTACTTTTTCGCCGTAGAATCTTTCTTGGCTTCGTTAGGCTTCTTGGCCTGGTACTCCTTGTTTAGGCCTTCGATCATCTTCTGAGTCACGTTCAGGGAAGAGTCAGCGAAGAGAATTCCGCCGCCCTTGGAGTAGCCCAGTACGTACTCATACTCATTATCCTTATTGTATTTCTCGATATACTGATAAATCATATCGTACAGTTCGGCATTTTTGTCGGCTTCTTCCTGCGCCAGCGTCTGCGCGGAGCGGTCGCGGTAGGCAATCAACTCCTGCTGCTTCTTCCCTAGCTGAGCTTCGGTCGAGCGGGCCTGGTCGAGCGTCATGGTCTGCGCCCGTTGCTGAAAAAACTGGATTTCGTTTTCCAGCGAGCGGCCACGGTTAGACAGCTCATTTTCGAGCTGGTAGCGCTTGCTTTCGAGTTCCTTGCGGGTATCTTCAAAGAAGTCGTAGTTTTTCAGAAGAGAATCTACCTGCACGTACACAATACGGCGGCCATTGACACCGGTCGAATCAGAGCCGGTCAGGGACGATGATTTGCCACCGGAAAAATGCAGGAAGTACAACACCACTACTGCCAAAGTCAGCACGGCGTTCCAGATAAGAGAGGTATTGTTGTTCACGTTTTAAAAAAATTAATTAGCAGTTTTTTTTAAGAGTCGCAAATATAGTGATTTGTAAATCAAGCCCTATACAGCCTATAAAATTTCTGGCTCAGGCTGCCTCCTTTACAAAAACCTGACGCACAAGCGCTCCCGCCGATCCGCCGAAGCCCGCTACAAATCCGCTGAGGAGACTGACGGCCGTCAGAAGCACGGTAGCGTTGGGCAGGGAAAATATCTCGGCGATTCGGCTGGACATGCTGCCCTGCGTAGCATTGTGCAGAAAGAGAGCATAAGTAGCCCAGACCGTCGAAACCGCCGCCAGGCTTACGGCATAGGCAACCACGGGTTTTTCGGGGCGCACCAGGTACACCACAAAAGGTACCAGAGCAATGATCCACCAGGGCATAATCAGCTGCAGTAGGGCTGTGGCGATCACAATAATCAGATAATTCAACGCGGTTTTCATAGGTTTATTTCTTTTTAAGGGTCCAGGTAGAGGTCAGACGGGGGTTGGCCTCATCGGGCGCTTTGAGGTATATAAGCTCGTTGAGCTCTCCCTTCTCCCATTTTTCCAGCATATTCTGATAGTAAGGATTGCCCGGGTTGCCCGATTGCCCGCCCGGGTAGAGCCCGTACGCTTTGGGTTCGGGGCCTAGCTCCACCACCATCCGCCAGGAAGGACCGTGGGTTTTGGTGGTAGCGTTTACCATACTGCTTCCGCCGCCATTAAGGATAGGTCTGGAATTGAAGGGTTTCAGGGAGCGGCTCAGGTGTTTGATCTCCGTATTTTTTACCTCGGCCCACTGCCATTCGGGGCTCATGGGGCCGTGGTGCGCGGTAAGCGAGTCCAGGGCGGCCTTGAAGCTGCCCTGCACAATGTCAGAAATGGTTTCCCTGGCCGGGGTTTTGACGTTGTCAAACCAGCGGGCTTCGGGCTGGTTTAGTACCAGGTGCAGGGTGCGGTCGCGGGTAGGGTAGCGGTAGGCCGTCGAGTCATTGAGCTCATCCCGCCAGATGGCCGTACCCAGGGTCAGGAGCCATTCCTCAAAGATAGAGGGCGCAATGGCCTCAGGGTTATTCTCAAAGTTCCAGCTCTGCAGCGTCTGGTAGGCCGCTTTCTGAGAGGCGTTCAGCGGTACGGCGTTAAGGTACCTTAGCAAGGTAGGGAGCAGGGTACGAGCCAGCACGCTGTAGTTATCGTTTTGCAGCATCCGTAGGCTATCGGCCGTCGCGTTTTGCATAGTGGCGAGCCGCTCGTTGATGCGCAGGGCCCGCTCCGACGGCGCGAAGCGCCAGTTGATGTAGTAAGGGTAGCTGGGATCTACCGAAGACTGATTGGCCGAGCTCACAAAGCCACGCGGTGGGTTTTTGACCGTAGGGTTCTGCTCCATCGGAATCCATCCCTGCCAGTCGTGGGCTGGTTGGCTGCCATCCAGCAGGTACTTGCCCTGCTGCTCCCATTTCAACGGAAATTTCCCGTTTACCGTGATCGCAATGTTCTTGCTATTGTCAGCAAAGACAAAGTTCTGCGCCGGGCCGGCATAGTACGTCAGGGCCTTGCGGTAGTCGTCGTAGTTGGCGGCGATGTTTAGCTCATAGAAAGTACGGAAGCCATTGCCGGCTTCGTGGCCAATCCACCGCGCCGCCAGAGGAACGCCCTGCGCGTTTTTTCCTTCAGGGTCCATTACGGGGCCGTGGTGGGTGTACACTACCATTTCCCGCACGGGCTCGTCTTGTCCCTTTACGTAAATCAGTTCTTCCCGCTTGCGGGTTTTCTGCCAGGCATTGTTGTACCAGTACTCGTTGCGGGTGGTGTCTTTAAACTTGATTTTGTACAGGTCGAGTACGTCGGCGTCTACGTTGGTGACGCCCCAGGCTACGTTTTTATTGAAGCCAATTACCACGCCGGGTATGCCCGGCAGCGATACACCGTACACATTCATGGTTGGCGAATGCAGCTGAACCTGGTACCAGATAGAGGGCAGGGTAAGCTCGAGGTGCGGGTCGTTGGCCAGAATCGGGTAGCCTGTGGCGGACTTTTCGGCGCCGATAGCCCAGTTGTTACTGCCCAGGCCTTCCACCATCGGCTCGGAAAGGGGCAGACTCTGGTACGCCAGCTGCGTGGTATCCGCGTCCAGCAGGGACGGCGCTACCGGAATGGGCAGCGGCTTGAAGTTCCAGGGGGTGCCGGCCGGAATGATGGGGCTTTCCTTAAAGACCGGATAATTGGGGAAAAGATCGTCTACCGTATCCTTACCGAGTCTTTTCATAAGGTTGGTCATGGCCACATCGTCCGCTCGGCCTGCAAGCGTCAGGGTCATCTGTTCCAGCATGTACATACTTTTGAGCGGGGTCCAGGGCTCAGGCTCGTAGCTCAGGAGTTTAAATTCTACTGCCTTTCGCTTGCCGTTGAGCTCCCGAATGTAGTTGTTTATACCGGCGGTATAGCCCAGCAGGGCCTCCCGCGTAATCGGGTCGCTCATGGCTACTTTGAGGTTGGCCTCTGCTCCGTAGCCCATGCCCATGCGGCGGCTCCGGCGGTCCATTTCCAGAGTAGAGTTGCCCAGTACTTCTGAGAGCCGACCGGCGGCGGCGCGGGTTTGCAGATCCATCTGCCACAGGCGGTCTTTAGCCGTAATGTACCCCTGGGCGTAGTAGAGATCGTAGTTATTTTGGGCAAAGATATGCGGAACGCCCACGTCGTCGAACCGGACGGTTACCTGCCCGCGCAAGCTGTCGAGCGTGAGTTCTTCGTCCTGCTCACGCCAGAACGAAATCTCACCGTTTTGCCAGATGCCCGTAAAGGGGCTCAGAAAGGGCCCCAGGGCGGGTACCGGGCCCCAGGGGCGGTTGAGGGCATATACCAGCGCAATGGCGGTGATGATGCCCAGGAAGGCTTTTACTAGTTTCATAAGTGGGTTCTGAGGATTTATAAGCGCAAAAGTTGATAGAGGCAAGGTACTACTATACTGATTTTTCTTCGTGGTTTGCAAGCCTTACGACGGCGGCAATCCGGTCGGGGTCACTATACAAAACGCTCCGCTCGTCGGGAATCTCCCCGGCCATGGAAATCCCGGCCGGAAAGTAGGTCTGTCTTCCGGGTCGGAAGGCCTTGCCCGTCAGGTGAAGTGCGTGTACACCGGTTGCGGTCAGGGCCGGGGCGCTGTCTGCCGATACGCCGCTTCCGGCCATGATTTCGATGCGCTTATTGGCTTGCCGTACTAGCTTGGCCAGCAGTTCGGCACCTTGTATGGCGGTAGGTTTAAGGCCTGAGGTCAGAATGCGCTCAGCTCCGGTGGCTATCACATCTTCCAGGGCTTGCACGGGGTCAGGTGTCAGGTCGAAGGCACGGTGGAAAGTCACCCCCAGGGAAGCGGCGTGGTGCACAAGTTGCCGGGTACGCGCTACATCTACTTGGCCGGTGGGCAGGAGCACGCCTAGCACCACCCCATCGGCTCCCAGCCGCCGGGCTATATCAATATCGCGGCGCATGGTGTCAAGTTCGTACTCATCGTAGACAAAATCGCCGCCCCGGGGCCGGATCATCACGTACAGATCAATTTGAACAGCTTCGCGAACTACCTCAATCAGCCCGGCGCTGGGGGTAGTGCCGCCTTCGCCAAGACCGCCGCAAAGCTCGATCCGGCGGGCGCCGGCTTGTTGGGCATTCAGACAGGATTCGAGGGAGTAGGCGCAAACTTCAATGTCCATCAAATAGTTGGGTAAGTAGTAGGAACGGTAAAGTGCAAAAATATATATAAATTCTATATGGCTGACTGTGACCTGAAAGTACTGATGCCCGAAAGATAGCGGAACAAATAAGATGACTTGCGCAGTGAATCTGAATTTTTTTGAAATATTGAAAACAGTACGACATCTCCTGCGTTAAGAAGGTAAATGCGTTTTTTACTACTTATTTTGAAAACAAAGAGACTTTGCGAGTAGTAAAATGCCAGCGAGTAGTATTTTTAACAGTCTGATTTTCAGTATAATATCCTGTTATAGAAAAAAAATTAACAGAAACAAAAATTTTTTTTGAAAAATACTGTTAAAAATTACCGGGAGATGCAAATTTTTTTACTTTTGCACTCCAAAAAAGCATTAGAACATTTTAATCTGATTTTAGCATTATGTACTGGACACTTGAACTTGCATCATATCTGGAGGATGCTCCATGGCCAGCTACCAAGGACGAACTGATTGACTTTGCGATTCGTACCGGGGCCCCTCTTGAAGTAGTAGAAAATTTACAGGAACTGGAGGACGACGGACAGCCCTACGAAAGTATCGAGGAGATCTGGCCTGACTATCCAACCAAAGAAGACTTCTTTTTCAACGAAGACGAATATTGACTCGTAAACTAGGAAAGGCGCTCTGAACGCCTTTCTTAGTTTACGGCCTCCCTTGATTTAGCCTTATTCAGGCTGCTTGCCTCGTATTTTTTAGGGGCGTACAAAAACCCAAATGCCTCAGCTCCATCGCGCTCGTGTACTTTGTGATGCACGTAGTGTGCCTTCATGATTCGCTTCATGTACTTACTTTTAGGAGTATATTTGACCTTAACACGACGGTGTACGATGACGTCGTGAAAGAGAAAATACGCCACTCCGTACAGCGAAATTCCCAGTCCGATCCAGAGGAGGTACCCAAAGCCGGGGGCTTCCGAACCCACTACGATCAGGATCGTGGCCGTAAGGCCGAAGATAATTCCAAACCAGTCGTTTCTTTCCCACCAATGTTTGTGGTGCACGTGGTGCGACTCGTGCCAGCGCCACATGATACCGTGCATAATGTACTTATGCGTAAACCAGGCAAAACCTTCCATGAAGACAAAGGTGCCGAGGATGAGAAGTATGTTGAAAAAAAGTTGCATGCGTGAAAAAAGAAAAAGTATTGAGTATAAACAGCGTAGCCTTCTGATATACAAGGTTAAGGTAAAAAACGTTTTATAGGGGAAAATTGTTGATAAAAAAGTTGCTTTCAACGCTTTCATGGGAGAATGAAAGTGTCTATATTTAGGAAACATATTCTTCCATTCAATTTCAACCAATTGATGGACCTACGAACGCTTAAGGAACTTGTCAGACAAGGCGAGGGTGAACATTTGGAGTTCAAACTGAAATCCAATCACCCGGAGCGAATTGTCCGCGAAATGGTAGCTTTTGCTAACTCCGGAGGAGGAAAGCTGCTGATCGGTGTCGGCGACGACAAAACCATCAAGGGTTTGAAGTACGCCGACGAAGACGAATACATCCTCGAAAGGGCCATCCAGAAGTACTGCACGCCCGGGATTTCCTACCGTACAGAACGAGTGCCCGTAACCGACGAGCGCGACGTGCTGGTGTTTCATATTCACCGCAGTGAAGAGAAGCCCCACGCGGTGCTCGACATGTTCGGCAAGAAAAAATCGTACGTGCGGGTGAAGGATAAGTCGGTGCAGGCGAGCCCCGAGATGCGGGAGATCATGAAGCGTACCCGCCGCAACCGCGACATACGCTTCAGCTACGGAGATAAAGAACGGCAACTGATGCAACTGCTGGACAAACAGCAGAGCGTAACGGTAGACTCGTTTGCGACCACCGTGGGCATTCCGCGCACCCTGGCGTCGCGTACACTGGTGCTGCTGGTACTGGCCAATGTCCTGGAAGTACATCCCGACGAGGTAATGGACCGTTTTACGGTAGCCATGGTGTAGTAGTACTGTGCCCTGACCGGGTACTCTGGCTTTGTCTCCGGCACGCTCCGGGGGCAAAGGTCTCTCCCTTTTTCCCTGCCTGTTTTGTTTTTCAGAGATTTCCGGCGGCGCGGCGGTACCGTACCAGCGCTACGAGGTAGTTGTATACGCTCGTGAGGTAATTGGTTTCGGCGTTCTGCAGGGTAGTCTGCGTGGCGTTCAGCTCGGTCTGGGTCAGTACGTTTTTCTCGTAGCGAAACTTGTCGGTGGCCGCTATCTGTTGGGCCAGCTCCAGGTTGGCCTGGGTATTGGCTATGTCGAGCCGGGCCTGGTACAGCGTGGTGAGTGCCTCCTGTACTTCGTAGGTAATGTCCCGTTCCAATTGATCCACCGTATTTTTACTGATCTGCTGCCGGATGCGGTAATCGCCCGCCGCCAGCCTGGCCTGCCGGCCGTCGAAGATAGGTACATTCAGCCGCAGGCCGATGTAGTTGAAAGGGTACCACGTACCCGACTTGAACGGATTGAACGTTTCGCTCAGCTGCAGGGCCGAGTAGTTGCCGTAGGCAGACAGCGTGGGCCGGCGGGTGGCTAGTTCGCGGCTTTCGTTCAGCGCTTCGAGAGTCATGTTCAGTACCTCGGCCCTGATCTCCGTGCGCGCGGCAATATCAGGTGGCGATACGGCCGCGGTATCGGCAAGGATTTCCGGCAGGGTTTGGGAGGGTTCGATCAAATTGTTCTGAGGTACCCCCATGCGGTACTGCAGGGCCTGAATGGCCAGGCTGTAATCCTGCCGGGCTTTGCGCAGGGCCAGCTCGGCGTTACTTTGGTCGAGCCGTACCCGATCGAAGTCATTTTCGAGCAGGGTACCGGCGGCCAGTCGGGTTTGGGCGATGGCCAGATTCTCTTTGGCCCGGTCGAGGGCGGCTTCGGCCAGGCGAAGGCGCTCCCGGTCAAAGACGGTTCGATAGTAGGCTTCCGTAATATTTTGCCGTACCGCCGTGCGCTGCTGCTCGAGGGCGAGGCGTCGACTCTCTACCTGCGTGTTGTTGATCTGCCGGGTGTATTTGGTCTGCGGGTCCAGGATTTTCTGGGTAGCGTCGAGACCGAAGGTATTGTTGAAGGGCAGGCCAAACTTGACGGTAGTGGTACCTTCGGGATTGTTGCCGGTAATATCGAAGGGCAAAATGGTGGTTTGTAGCTGGGTATTCCAGCGAAGGTCGGCCAGGCCGCTGATCTGGGGCAGGTAATGCGCTTTGAGGAGGGCATTCTGGCGCTCGGCCAGCTCGGTTTCAAGCCGGGCGTTTTTGATCTCGGCCCGGTTGTCCAGTCCTTTCTGAATAGCCTCTTCCAGGCTCAGCGATTGGGCAAAAAGCGGGAAGGGCAGTATTATTCCTATCCCGAGCAGTACTGCCAGGAGAGTTTTCTCGACACGAAAAAATTGCGAACGTATTTCCATTTCTTTTTTCTAAAAAAGCAAACCAACCATTGAATAACAAGCCCTCTGCCTCACTCACTCATTAAAAAAATTACCCCCGGAATACCGCGGCCGGTTCGAGCTTGATGATTTTTCGCATCCCGAACAGACTGCCCAGTATGGCTATGAGGACAGTAACTCCCACCAGCACCAGCGACAGCGTGGGGGTGAGCTGTAAATCGAGGGAGCCCTTGGTGGCGTTGATAAAGACGATGAGCAAGCCGTAGGCAATGCTGAACCCCAGCACAGCGTAGATGAGCGCCTGCGAGAGAATCAGCTTGCGGATGGTTTTGTTAGTACCCCCGATGGCTTTGAGCGTACCGTAGTCGCGCAGGCGGTCGCTGACGGCCGAGTAGAGCGTCAGGCCCACGATGGCAAAGCCGGTAATGACGGCAAATACCACCAGCAGGCCGAATGAGGCCACGATACCGCTGCTGGTAGCAAAGTACCGCAGCGACTCGTCGGCGTAGTCCTTGCCGGTGCGGGCCGTTACGCCCGGGATTTCCTGATTGATGTTTTCGACCACCTGCCCGGCTGTGTAGGGTTCCTGCCAGGTCACCAGCACGGCCGAGGCGCGGGTGGTAGGCGTGCCGCTCAGCTGGCGGGCGCGCTGTACGGTAGTAAAGCCATAGGATACCCCCAGCCCTTCGGTCATGGCGGTGAGCCCCGCCACCCGCACCCGGTTGCCGTTGAACTCCACCTGATCGCCTACCTTGATCTTCTCGCCAAATTCCGGGTTCATCGAGTCCAGAAACACCGCGCCGTCCTGCAGCAGATCCAGCGGGTTGCCCTGCTTGACGCGCCACGGCCCGCCGGCAAAGTCGGGCGCCTGCGTGCCGATCATGGTGACGGGTACCTTGGAGCCATCGGGGAATTTGACGCTTCCGCCCGCAAAAACCAGGGGCTCGGCTGTTTTGACACCCCGCACGGTCATCAGCTCGCGGGCCACGCGCATGTCGATGAGGGGCAGGTCGATGACCTGCTTGCTCTTATCGCTCACCACCCAAATGTACTCTTCGTTGAAGGTAGCCAGCGACACCGTACTACCCAGCAGCGCCAGGCAGATCATTACCTGCTGCCCGACGAGGAATACCGACAGGATCATCCCGAACAGAATGCCGAAGGCCTTGGCCTTGTCGTACCACATAAATTTGAAGGCTTCTTTCAACAGCATGGCGCGGGGATTATTTTAGGATAATGATGCAGTCTACGCGGCTACCGATGAGCGGGGATTGGCCGGCGTCCAGCCGTACCGATACGTCGCGGACGCGCCGGTCTTCCAGTTCGGTGGCCTGATCCGCAAAGAGAGACTTCTGCTTCAGGTAGTCGGCGGCGTAGGTCACTTCGCCCGTAGCCAGGGTGTCGCCGGTAGTCTGGGACACAATGTAGGCGGGCTGGCCCACTTTCACGCGCTCGGCGTAGAGCTCGTCTACTTCGGTCTTGGCAAAAAGCGGCCCGGCGGGGGCAAAATCAGCAATAGGGGTATCATTGGTAACGTAGTCGCCTTTCTTGACCAGTACATTCAGCACCCGGCCCGAAACCAGGGCGTTCACGTTTTTATCGTTCAGCACGGTGCGGTAGTAGCCTATGTCGGCGCGTATTTCCGACAGGCGGCTTTTGGCTTCCCGAATGGCCGCCCGGGCCTGCTCTGCGTCCTGGGGCAGCTTGTCGGGGGGGGCTTTACTGTCGTCGGGTTCCTTTTTGGTAATGGC
>CATMVR010000121.1 GCA_950075905.1 uncultured Persicitalea sp.
GGGGGAGGAGGCAGTCGGCTATCGGCGGTCGGCCATCGGCTTTTCGATTGCTTGTCCTTCCGCTGCATAGTCCTGACACCAGATTTGTACTTGAATTGAAAAAAGAAAATAAACAAAAAGGCCGACCGCTGAAAGCCGATAGCCAAACCAAAACCAAGAATTAGCACCTATATCATGAAAACAAAGAATATTGCCGTCGCCGCCCTTGCCGCTTTTATACTGGTAGCCTGCGGAGGCGAAAACAAAGAAGGACTGGCCGGAAAACAGGAAGAACTAGCCAAGCTGAAAAGCGAGCAAAGCGAACTGAACCAGAAAATAAAAACGCTGGAAACCGAAATCGCTAAACTCGATACGACTAGCAAACAGGAGGATCGGGCCAAAGCAGTGGTAGTATCGCCGCTATTGACCGAGAATTTTAAGCACTACGTGGAAGTACAGGGTACCGTAGACGCCAAGAATACCGTAATGGTAAGCCCAAAAACGGGTGGCGTACTTACGGCCGTGTACGTGAAAGAAGGCGACAACGTACGGCAGGGTACCGTCATGGCCAAAATCGACAACAGCATTCTGCGGGAGTCGATCGAGGAAGTGAAAAATCAGCTTTCGCTGGCTACCACTGTGTACGAAAAGCAAGCCCGTCTGTGGGAGCAGAAAATCGGTACCGAAATTCAGTACTTACAGGCTAAGAACAATAAGGAAGCGCTCGAAAAGAAACTAACTACCCTGAATACGCAGCTCGGTCAGGCCAACATCACGGCTCCCATCAGCGGGGTGGTAGATCAGGTGATTGCCAGGGTAGGTGAAATGGCTTCGCCGGGTATGCCGGTAGCTCGGGTAGTAAACCTGAGCAATCTGAAAGTGGTGGCCAAAGTAGCCGATAGCTACGCGGCCAGTGTACGCAAGGGCGACGAGGTGATCATCAAGTTTCCCGACCTGAATCAGGAGTACAAGGCGCGGGTTTCGTTTGTGAGCACCACGGTAGATCCCCTCAGCCGGACGTTCCGGATCGAGGCCAACTTACCTTCGAGCAGCGCCCTCAAACCCAACATGCTGGCTCAGGTACAGATCAACGACGCCAGCCGCAACGACGCCATCGTGATTGACCAGAACCTGGTGCAAAGCACCGAGAAAGGGCAGGTAGTATACGTAACGGCAACCGAAGGAAACCGCAGGGTAGCGCAGGCCAAGACCGTCAAGACCGGTCTTAGCTACAACGGCAAAGTGGAGATTCTGGAAGGTTTGAAAGCGGGTGATCAGCTCATCACGCAAGGGTACCAGGAAGTAGCCGACGGACAGGTTATATCGTTCTAAAACCAATTGTGAATGAGTGAATGAGTGATTGAGTGAATAAAAATATTTAGAGCAAGGAGATTTTCTCTTTCTCTAGACTACTACCACTACTCGATTACTTATTCAATCTCAGCGGAGGCGGACGCCACGCGATCGGAGTGAGTGAACAATTCAATTACTCTGAAAAACATTCACTCATTCACTCAATCACTCAATCACTCATTATGAAACAGGATCACAACCTTGACGATCACAAAACCCTGAGCTTCACGAACTGGTGCGTGGAGAACCGGACGACGATCTACATCTTTACCTTCATCATTACCCTGGCCGGTTGGATGGTATACAATAACCTGCCCAAAGAGCAGTTTCCGGATATCAAGATACCGCAGGTGTACATCAACACCGTGTATTTTGGCACGGCTCCCGCCGATGTGGAGAATACCATCAACAAGCCCATCGAGAAACAGCTGAAATCCATCTCGGGCGTGAAACGGATCAAATCCAACGCCTTGCAGGATGTATCGGTGATTCTGGTGGAGTTTAACCCCGACGTAAACGTCTCGGACGCCTTGCAGCGGGTACGCGACGCTTTGGACAAAGCCAAGCGCGACCTGCCTCAGAAGCTCGACTCCGGCCCCACGGCGCAGGACGTGAACTTTTCGGAGTTTCCGATCATGAACATCAACATTGCCGGTAACTACTCCCTCAAACAACTGAAAGAGTACGCCGAAGACTTGCAGGACGCCATCGAAGGAATGACCGAAATCAGCCGCGTGGATATTGTGGGGGCACTCAACAGGGAGATTCAGATCAACGTGGATCTGCCCCGCATGCAGGCCGCCGGTCTTACTTTTTATGACATACAAGCTGCCGTACAGGGCGAAAACGTAAACGTGTCGGGCGGCGAGCTGCCCGTCGATGGCGTGCGCCGGACGCTGCGCGTGCAGGGTGAGTTTTCAGACGTCAGTCAGATAGCCGACCTGCGCATCCGTACCAGCACCGGCGCGGTGCTGCGCCTGGGCGACGTAGCCGACGTGCGCGACAGCTTTGAAGAGCAGCAGGATTTTGCCCGGCTTGATAACAAGTCGGTCGTAACCCTGAACGTCATCAAGCGGGCGGGTGCCAACCTCGTGGAGGCAGCAGATAATATTGAGGAGACCATTGCCGACTACCAGGAAACCCGCTTTCCGCAGGGATTGGACATCCGGATCACGGCCGATCAGTCGGAGCGTACCCGCGCCGAGCTGCACGACCTCGTGAACACCGTAGTACTGGGCTTTATCTTCGTAGTACTGATCCTGATGTTCTTCATGGGGGTAGCCGACGCTATTTTCGTAGGTCTTTCGATACCTCTGTCAGCTTTGGTAGCCTTCGTGCTTATGCCCATCATTGGCCCCGTCGTTGGTACGGCGTTTACGCTCAATACGATTGTGCTCTTCGCGTTTTTGCTGGGGATCGGTCTCGTGGTAGACGACGCCGTGGTAGTGATCGAAAACACCCACCGGCTATTTAACCAACACAAAGACTGGACCATCAAGCAAGCCGTGAAAGCCGCCGCCGGCGAGGTATTCGTGCCCGTAGTATCCGGTACGCTTACTACCATTGCGCCCTTCTTCCCGTTGCTGTTCTGGCCGGGTATTGTGGGTGAGTTTATGAAATTCCTGCCCCTTACCCTGATCCTGACCCTGATGTCGTCACTCTTCGTGGCCTACGTCATGAACCCCGTTTTTGCGGTATCGTTCATGAAGCGGCACGACGACACCAAGGAGAAGCATCAGGAGAAAAGCTTCAAGGATATCCGCCGGCCAATTATTGTTTTGGGAGCTGCCGCCTTTATCGGCTACTTCATCGATCGCGGTATCGGCAACTTCCTGGTCTTTATTCTGGCGCTGTACGTATTCAACTACTACATCCTGACGCCCAAAATTCTGGTACCTTTCCAGGATCGCTTCCTGCCCGCCCTGCGCGACAACTACCGGAAGCTCATTACCTGGCTTATCAAAGGATGGCGTCCGGTATGGGCCATTGCTGCCGTGTTTGCCTTACTTGTATTTACCTTCGTGCTTACGGGCATTGTGCAGCCCAAGGTGATCTTTTTCCCCAGCGGCGATCCTGACTACGTATATGTCTATAACAAACTACCCATCGGTACCGACGCCCGTGTGACGGACTCCGTTACGAAGGTGATCGAGAAGAAGGTATTTACGGTATTGGAAAAAGAAAACGCCATGGGCATGGTGAACTCGGTGATCTCCAACGTAGGTAAAAACGCCGGCGACCCCACCAACCCCGACCGCGCCGCCACGCCGCACAAATCCAAAGTGACCGTGGCCTTCGTGAAAAACGAGGAACGCGACGGCCGCTCCACGCAGGAAATTCTGCTCAAAGTTCGTGAGGCTCTGGGAGGAATACCTGGTGCCGAAATATCTGTGGAACGCGAAAGCACCGGCCCGCCGACGGGCAAGCCCATTGCCATCGAAATATCGGGCGATGAGTTTGCCACCCTGCAAAAACTCGAAAAAGACGTGCTGCAAAAGGTACAGCAGTCGGGTATTCAGGGCATTGATCAGCTCCGCTCCGACCTCGTGACCAACAAGCCTGAAATCACGATCAACATCAACCGCGACAAAGCGCAGCGCGAAGGCATCAGCTCGCAGCAGATTGCCCTGGCCGTACGCACGGCCCTGTTTGGCACGGAGGTATCCAAGTTCCGCGATACCGAAGACGAGTACCCCATCATGGTACGTCTCAAAAAAGACGACCGCGATCAGATCGAGCGGCTGCTGAGCCTCAACATCGTGTACCGCGACATGAACTCCGGCGGTGCCCTGCGGCAGGTACCTATCTCGTCTGTGGCGGATATCAACTACTCCACCACGTTCAGTCAGATCAACCGCAAAGATCAGGAGCGCATCGTGACGCTGAGCTCCGACGTACTGCCCGGCTACAACGCCAACGAAATCGTGGCGCAGATTCAGCAACTGGTGAATGACATCGAAGTACCCAACGGCTATACCGTAAAAATGGGCGGCGAGCAGGAAGATCAGGAAGAATCCATGACCTTCCTCATCAGTGCGTTTGGGGCGGCTATCCTGCTGATTTACCTTATTCTGGCCACGCAGTTCAACTCTGTGGTGAAGCCCTTCATCATCTTCTTCACTATTCTGCTGTCGCTGATTGGCGTACTACTCGGCTTCATGGCCCTGGGCAAAACGTTCTCCGTCATCATGTCGGGAGTAGGGATCATCGCCCTCGCGGGCATCGTGGTGAAAAACGGGATCCTGCTCATCGAGTTTATCGACGAGCTACGGGAAAGAGGGTACCCGCTGCGCGAAGCCATCATCGAAGGCGGGGCCATCCGTCTCAACCCCGTACTGCTCACCGCTTCGGCGGCCGTACTGGGCCTGATTCCGCTAGCCGCTGGCCTGACCATCGACTTCGTGACGCTCTTCCGTGACTTTAACCCCAATGTGGTCATTGGCGGCGACAGCGCGGTGTTCTGGAACATCCTGGCCTGGACCATCATCCTGGGTCTGACCTTCTCAACGGTACTTACCCTGGTGATTGTACCCTGTATGTACTACGTCAACGAGCGGGTACGCGAGAAATGGTTCGGCAAGAAACTGGATACCAAACCCGAAGAAAAGACGTTAGAAATAGAAACAGTGTAGAGTAGTTTTTTGGTTAAAAGCAAAGCGCCGGACGATATCGATCGATCCGGCGCTTTCTTTTTTGGGGGAGGAGGTTTACAACACACATTCAAACGTTTTGTTCTCTGACCAAAATTCGATATTTTTGGTTAAACAGCGAACTATCATGATTATTACCATCAAACCCGGCAAAAGAAACCAAGACCTATCAGACGCAGTGGAGAAGATTAAAAAAAACTCTTCTACTAAAACTTTCGATGCTTATAAGTACCTCGGAAAATTAAAAAAGGAAGTAAATGCTCTCGACTTCCAGGAAAAAGCGCGAGATGAGTGGAACTAAGCTGTTGATAGATACGAACGTATTCATTCGCCTTTTCGAAGGGGATGATGAGGTAGCTGCTCTTCTTCATAATAATCATCTCTTTGTCTCTGTCATTACGGAGATGGAGCTGCTTGGTTTCTTCGAAATTTCAGAAGACGACAAACTATTCTACCAGGCCGTTTTAAATGATTGTAGCCTGGTGGAACTAAATCAATCCGTAAAAGAACGCACCATCTCTCTGAAACAACAATATAAAGTCAGATTACCTGATGCTATCATCGCCGCTACTGCTGATTACCTGAATATTCCGCTACTTACGTTTGACAAAGGCTTCTCCAAATTCAAAGACATTGATGTTTTGCTATTAGAGATTCCTCGCACTTGACAATAAAAAAATACCTGGAGGCAGGAATCTGCTTGATTCTACCAACTGGACGTAACCTGTATCCTCACCCTCGCTTCGCAGCGAAAGGATGAAAAATTAACTGCTCCTTGTCGGAGTAGTCAACATTTAAATATGGTTTAAAGCAGCCTCTCATCCCAGAAATAATCTTCTGTCCTTACCAAACGTACCTTGTGGGGAAATTCAGGATGTTCGGTATTGATCATATAATTATATTCCAGAGGAATTACCGCAGAGGGTACCTTCAAAACCAGTGACTCCCGGGCACTGTACCACTCAGAACCTATGGTTTGCAAGACAGCATAGGCCGCCAACGAGCGCCAGTTGGCTGGCAGGTCTTTTAGATGGATTTGCTTCGTCAAATAATCGTCATCCGCGATGGAAATAACCATTACTTTGTAGGGTACTACCGGCTTTACGGCACCTTTGTGGACAACCAATTCCAAGGTAGACAAAGACCGTGACGACCCGGCATACAGCACATACTGACCTTTGGCGTTCCACCGGTTGGCGCTGCCGGAGGAAGAGAGTGTCCGCGCATAGGCTTCACTTGAAATTCTGAACACTTCCATCCCTACACATTATCGCCATATTCCATAGCCGTGAGCCGGTCATCAATAAATTTAATCCCGGTGATTGTATTCAGGAAAGAAATGGGGCTTTTGTAATCAAGATAAAAGTTTTCCAGATATAGCCACTTCTCAAATTCTTCCATAGAGCCGAAAACAGACACACCATGCTTCATCAACGATAGCAGTACGAGTACCTGTTCTTTCACATTTTCCTTTACGGCGCTTTGCGGCTTTTTATACTCCCGAAACGTTTTCACACTGATACCCAACCAGTCTGCCAGCACCTCATCATTGAAGTCAGTGAGGGTTTTTAATGCGTTTACGTGCTGCCAGCTAATGTCCGTACTATACAGCAAGTGCAGGATTTCGGCATCGCTGATATGTCCCGGTACTTCCTCCAGAATAGCGTTCTCTGTGTTTTCTCCTGCTAGGGTCATCCTTGTGTACTTTTGATATACTACAAATGTAGGTAAAAACTCTCTTGTTCAAAGGCATTTTTACCCCTATTTGGTTCATTCATGATATATAGTTAATTGTCAGTGTAATTCACTTTGTCAGCAGAAGTAAAAGGTGCTATCCCAAAGCCCCGTTAGGGGCGGTATCTCAGTAGCAAAAACGTACACTCCAAACACAAAGCCCCGGTAGGGGCGGCACCTCAGTAGAAGAAACTCCACACACCAAGCCCCGGCGGGGTGGCACCTCAGTAGCAGAACCGTACGCTGTGAACACCAAGCCCCGGCAGGGGCGGCACCTAAAAAGGTCTTGTAGCTTGACTAGGTTTTAGGTATTTTTGAAAAAATATACCTTACATGTTTGCAATACAAGAATCCACAAAATACACCTTTTCCGGTCACGATACTTTCCACTGTCGCAGCCTGTGGTTGAAGAAGGGCTATGATTATCTGCTACTTAATAAGAAATTCAGTAACGACGACGCGGTTGTCGAATTGGGAGTAGGAAAGAACATGGTTACCGCGATACGATATTGGATGAAGGCTTTTGGTCTGTCTGATGCAGACGACCAACCGACCGAACTGGCCCACTGGATTTTTGATGACTCAAAAGGTTTCGATCCCTACCTGGAAGATGAAGGTACCCTTTGGTTGTTGCACTTTCACTTGGTCGTAAACAACCACGCCTCCATCTACAGCCTGATTTTCAACACGTACCGCCGTTTGAAAATTGAATTCTCGCTCAAAGATTTTCTACAGTACATCGGACGTCTTAGCAGTACGACTTCCAATCTGAACGTAAGTGACTCGACCATAGAATCTGATTTTAACGCTTTTGCCAAAATATATTATACTGACTCTAATGCAAAAAGTAAGGACGAAGGATTTACAGGTATCCTGACTGATCTCAATCTATTGGGATACAAAAAGGAGGACAAGCTATTTTATATTGCCAATGCCGAACGCCACAATCTTCCCGTAGATATACTTCTATACGGTATTTTAATGACTAATAAAGGTTCAAATTCAATTAGTTATCAAAAGTTGGAAGATGAGAAAAATCAGGTGGGTAGCATCTTTGCGCTCAATCAGGAAGGGCTTGTAAGCAAAATAGAGGCATTGGCCAGCCAACACGAAAGCATTGTTTTCAGCGATCAGGCGGGGATCATGGAACTACAATTCAAATCTGAGTTACCCCCCTATCAAGTGCTTTTCAACTACTATGCAAACGTATAAATACTCCACATCCGTCAATATTGTCCGGGATGCTGACCGGGATCTTACCTACCATCCTACCCCCAACGCCCGGCGCGTCGTGGGGCAAATGAGTGCGGATTTTGAGAAAGGACTTCGTTCGTTCAATATTATCGGAACATACGGTACTGGCAAATCGTCCCTTTTGTGGGCATTCAAAAAGAGTGTTGTCGGCCAGAAATCTTTCTTCGATGTAGGCTTTCTGCCAAATCCGGCCGTTGCCTTCATCGACATCGTGGGAGAATACCGTTCGATGCTTGATGTTTTCGTGGAGAAACTGGAATTGGACGTTCACGAAAGCACAATCCAAAACGTTTGCTCTGACCTCTTTCATCGGTACCACTCCTTGGGTACGGAGAACCCCCTTCTATTCATCGTTATCGATGAGTTTGGTAAATTCCTGGAATATGCTGCCCGCCACAATCCCGAGCAGGAACTGTACTTCATTCAGCAGCTAACGGAATTTGTAAATAACTCCGATTATAATATCTGCCTGATTACGAGTGTTCACCAGAATTTTGATGCCTACGCCCAAAATTTAACGGACTCGCAGCAGCAGGAATGGCGGAAAGTAAAAGGGCGCTTCCGAGAGATTACCTTCAACGAACCCGTTGAGCAATTACTATATCTCGCCGCCGAACACTTGGATGGTTCTGCAACTCGCACGTTGCCAACCTCAATCAACAAGAGTGTAGACTTAGCGGTAAAGACAAAAGCCTTTCGGCTCGATAAAATGGCCTCTCAGGAAATAGCCGCAAAACTATTTCCACTCGATTTGCTGTCGGGGGGGGGACTTGCCTTGTCGTTACAGCGCTACGGTCAAAATGAACGCTCGCTGTTCTCCTTTTTGGAATCTACCGACTTTACTGGTATTGATAGCGTGAGCCTGAGCAAGGAAAACCCTTACTACAACCTGGCGAACGTTTACGACTACCTCTTTTATAATTTTTACTCCTATATCCAATCCAAACACAACCACGACTACTTCAAATGGGTGAGTATTCGCTCGGCGTTGGATGCCGTCGAACGGAGTACGATTGTCGACATTGAGGCGGGTAGCAAACTCATCAAGACTATTGGATTGCTTTCAATCTGGATTTCCCGGGGAACTGACCTGGGCGAAGATTTTCTGACCAATTATGCCAAAACCTGCCTCGGTATCTCTGAACCCGGCATGCTGATTCAGGAGTTGGAAGATTTAGGCGTTATCTTTTACCGTTTCAGCAACCACCGCTTTGTTCTTTTTGAAGGCTCAGACCTAGATATTCCGCTGGCCCTGATTGAAGCCAAGACGCAGGTAAGTGAAATACTTGACGTGGCTACTTCACTTCGGAGTTCTTTTGATTTCCCGCCGGTTGCCGCCAATAAAAACTCCTACGAAACCGGGACGCCCCGAACCTTTGAGTACATCATTTCTGATCAGCCGGTCAGCCTAGTTCCCGCTGACGAAACGGATGGGTATATCAACCTGATTTTCAACAAGCAGGTATCATTGGACGACGTGAAGGAAACCTCTCGCCAGCAGCAGGAAGCCATTCTGTACGGGTATTTTGAGGAAGCCGAAAAGATCAAGCAGGTGATGATGGACATCGCCAAGGCTGAGCAGGTAATCATAAAAAATGATCGGGACAAAGTAGCAGTCAAGGAATTACGAGCAATCATCGAAGACCATAAACGGGAACTGACGCAACTGGTTTTTGATAGTTTTTACAGAGAGGAAAGCGTTACGTGGGTTTTTCAAGGAGAAGTGGTTTACTTTCCGAGTGCGAAGGCCTTTCACAAGTACCTCTCGCATATCTGCAAAACGGTTTATCCCGATACCCCCGTTTTTAAAAACGAACTCGTCAACCGTCATGCACAGTTGCTGGAAGAACTGACGCGTGTGCTCAAAGACCAGCGACTGCTCAATACGGAAATCAAG
>CATMVR010000122.1 GCA_950075905.1 uncultured Persicitalea sp.
CATCAACGGGCAGGATGTGGAATACGTTACCGAAACCATCGAAACCAACTGTGAAGACAACCCGGTCATACCCGGCGGCTGGTGGTGGGGCGGTGCCTGGCGCATGATGGACATGGCCTTCAGCAGCGCCGCCGAAGCTGCCTCACCGGGCGGCGGCGACGGACAGGGCGGCTCGATGGCCCGCTTTGCCCTGTACGACCACTACCTATACACGGTGGGGCAGAACGAAATGTTGCTTTTCGACATCTCCACGCCTACCAAGCCGGCCAGTTTTTCTACCATTAACCTCGGCTGGGGCATTGAAACAATCTTTCCCTACAAGGATAAGCTCTTCATCGGCTCTATGACGGGCATGCACATTTACGACAACAGCAATCCGGCCAAGCCAGAAAAGCTGTCGGTATTCCAGCACATGATGGCCTGCGACCCGGTGGTAGTACACGACAACGTGGCCTACGTCACCCTGCGCTCAGGTACTGCCTGCCGCGCCGGGCAAAATCAGCTTGATCTGGTGGACATAAGCGATCTGACGCGTCCCCAACTGATCAAAAGCTATCCCATGCAGAACCCACATGGCCTGGGCGTTGACTTCCCGACGCTGTACCTATGCGAAGGGCAGTACGGTATGAAGGTATTTGATGTGAAAGATCCTTTTGCGGTAGATAAAAACCTCATCACCCATTTTAAGGACATGGACGCCTACGACGTAATTCCTCTGGGTAAAAACCTGATGCTGATTGGCAAAGATGGTTTATACCAGTATGATATCAGCAATCTGCGTCAGCTGCGGCAATTGAGTAAGATTCCAGTAGGTAAAGTGCAAATCTGATTAGCCATGAAAAAAATATTCTTCATTGTGGGCTTGCTGGCGGCCGTGTTGCCGGCATTCTCCCAAAGTACTTTCCAACGGCACTACATCAATCAGACCGAAGTAGGGGCTTTGTTTGGGCGGGTACGCTACGATGCCAACAACGGTTGGGGCGGCTCCCCCTCCTACCAGGTACAAAACCGTGTGAATCTTACCTTGCAAACCTTCAACGGTGTGCAGTACTCGCCCCGGCTGGGCGTGGGCATTACTACCGGCATTGACTGGTATACCTCGGCTCTGCTGAACCCCATTGCTTTGGGGGCACGCTACGATCTGGCAGGAAAGAAGAACGTTCGTCTGTACGCCAGTGCGGATGCCGGCTACGGTTTTGCGTGGTTTCACCAAAGCCCCGACGGCTACAATACCAAAGGTGGCCTGATGCTAAACCCCGGCATTGGCCTGCGGATGGGCAAGCCCGACGGAGCGGCCTATACGCTCTCTTTTTCCTATAAACGCCAGAATGCCTCAGTAAATAAGCCCCCACTATCCAACGAAACTAGCCGCACCGAAGAGCGCGAATACAACCGCCTGGTAGTGCGGATGGGCATTAGTTTTTGAATTATTAGCCATGAAAAATAAAGTCAATCGATGAAAAAGACGTTTTATCTGCAGGCAGCGGTATTGCTGTTTTTAGCCGCAGCCTATCAGTGTGAAAAGAAGGAAGAGGTAAATCCTGACACGATTGTGTGCGTAGCCAATGCCTCGCTGGAAGGTACCTGGCGGCTGCAAGCTTATCAGGATCTGGCCACCGGCACGCTCAACCCTGATCCTGACCCCAAAGGCCGGGGCGTGGTGTTTACTTTTACAGAAGAAGGCAAATCCGGTAAGATAGCGGGTCATACGGTAGCTAATACCATATTTGGTAGCTACGTAAAGGGCAGTTCCTGTGATCTGGAACAGGTAACTTTTGGCGGGACTAAGGTAGGTGAGCCGACTTCGTGGAGTTCCAAAGCCTGGACCGCTATGAATGGGGCAGAAAGCTTCAAACAAGGGGGCGATCGGCTCTACATTGACTTCAATAAGCGCTCGGAGCGAATGATTTTTGAACGTCAACGGTAACGGCTTTGACGCTGACAGCGTTTAAAACGCTGTCAGCGTTGGTAGTTACCGCTTCCAGATGCTTCACAAACAACCGGCTGGTTTCGCCGCACCAGGCCTGAAACTCCGCCTGCGGACTTTGATAATAGGGTAGAAAATCGGCAAGCACCGACAAGTCAAAGGTACGCGCCGAAGCACCGGCGCCCGACAACACGCCATCAATGGCATTACAAGCCTGCTCAAAGTGCTTTGGCACGGGCACCATCAATACGGGTTTTCCCAGATACATGGCCTCGCACACCGACTCAAAACCGGCCGTGGTAACCAGGGCGCGGCACTGCTCCATCATGCGCAGGTACCTGGGGCCGTTGAGGCGGTGAAAGGTAAGCGTATCGTCAATCTTTTGCACTTCGGGCGCGTCGGGATTGTCCCAGAAACAATGCAGGGGTAGCTCAGGATTGTCCTTATGCCAGGCAATGATTTGCCGGCTCAGGCTGTGGTGGGTCATGTATACCAGGGCAAAATCGCCGGTAGCGGGCCGGAGATTTTTTACATCGCGCCGTAGCAGTGGTGGTACGATAGTAAGGCCATGGCCGGTTTCCTGCTCAAAGCGGCGAAAAGACAGTGCCAGTTTTTTGTGGGCACCCAGGGCCGTCAGGCGGGTGTTGAAATTAACAATCTGACGATCCAGCCAGCTATTTTTGGGAAAAGGAAATTGCGGGTGAAGGAGCAGGTACTGATGCGCCACGCATACCATGGGTGCCGCTGGACGATAGAGCAGGTTGTAAAAACCGCCCAGTACCTCATAAAAATTGACGATCAGATCTGGCTTCACGTTTTGTACCGTTTCATCAATAGCCCGCAGGCTACGGGCATACCTCCCCCCCCGCCGCAGGTGCGTGCGGATGGTCTTACCAATGTTGATACTGCCTTTATTAGTGTCGTAAATCAGGTTAGGACTTAGAAAAGGCTGCACAGGAGCCTCTATTTGCTCTGTGAAGAAGCAGGGAACCTCCCGACCCGCGGCTTTCCCGACCAAAACGGCCGACAATTCGTGCCCGGCATCCCGCAGAATCTGCTGCAATGCGATGGCCTGTGTGAGGTGGCCGCGGCCTTCTCCCTGAATGATAAACAGAACCTTCATGCTTTATAGATCTGATTAGCTTATTTTTCGGATCGTGTCGCTACCGCTAATCCCCGGATTAGATGGAGATGCCGTGGCGTTTGAAAAAGCAACCATGCGTTCTTTACGACCAAAAAACTCCGAAACCATCGTTTCTTCGCTGTGCTCGTCGTCTTTATGGCTGGACTCATTGTAGTACAGCAGACTCCAGTTGCCTTCAAAATCTTCCACCAGCGCACTCATGGATTCCACCCAGTCGCCTGAGTTCATGTAGGTTATACCGTCGATATCCCGGATAGCCGGTTGGTGAATATGCCCGCAGATGATGCCGTCGCAATTGCGGGAGCGGGCCAGTTCGGTGAGTTTCTCTTCAAAATCGGAGATATAGTTCACGGCCATTTTTACCCGCTGTTTGATTTTCTGTGAGAGCGAATAGTAAGGCCGGCCGCGCCAGGCTCGATACCCGTTGTAAAGTTTATTCAGCCACAGCAGAAAGGTATACCCTACATCGCCCAGGTAGGCTAGCCATTTAAAGCCCGTGGTGACGGAGTCGAAAACATCGCCATGGGTGATGTAAAAGCGCTTATTGCCCGATTTTAGAATATAGTCTTTCCGGAGTTGAAACTGCTTGCCGAGTCGGAGAGGCATAATCTGATCCAGAAAATCATCATGGTTCCCCCGCAGGTAAATGACCTTGGTACGGTGGTCGTCCATCATTTTCAGCATAACCTTGAAAAAACCCGTGTGCTTGCGTTTCCACGAGCCGTACTTCTTCAATTGCCAGCCGTCAATGATATCACCGTTTAGAATTAACTTTTTGCAGGTGTACTGTTTGAGAAAATTCGTGACTTCCTTAGCTTTTGAACCATTGGTACCCAGGTGAAGGTCAGAAATAATGATGGTTCGGAATACGGTTTGTACTTTCATAGTACAAATATCAATAAACCATGTTACCTGGGTATGAAGGGCTTATAAACTACAAGTAAAGTATAACTATCCCAAGATTGGCCTTGTTAACATTCTCTTAACATCCATAAGATGAGGAAGTTGAGGTGTAGGCTACCGAAAAAACGTACATACCATTTTTCTGTCCCTTTTTTTCGCTCATCCCAAGGAGGGGGATCATTTATCCTAAATCCTCATAGGGATTTTCTTCTGCCGGCGCCATGCTGCAGCGGCAGCAGGCGAGTGCCGTGGTAGCCGCCCGCCGGCAGATTGTGGACGGGGCCGTGGGCATGGTAGATATGGCCCTGACCCAATTGGCTGATAAAGGCATTGTAAACCTGGATGAAGAGCGCAAGGCGGCCATGGTAAGCAATTTGCTGGTAGCTTTGTGTAGTGATAAAGCGGCGGCTCCCATCGTGAACGCCGGAACCCTGTATCCCTGAGTATGGCGGAAAAGAAGGCATTTGTATTACGCGTAAACCCGGAGATGCTCAAAGAGCTGGAAGCCTGGACACAGGAGGACTTCCGCAGTGTAAACGGGCAGATCGAGTATCTGCTCAGCGAAGCACTGCGGAAGCGTCGGCGTACGCGGGGGAGGGACAAAGAGTAACGGGGGTAATCATTGCCCGGAATCTCACTAACATTTGTTATTTTTGTTAAAAGTATCTGCCAATGAAAACTCAATTTAACTACATCACTGCTGATCCGGGAATTCTGGGAGGAAAGCCTATTATCAAAGGTACCCGCATTAGCGTTCAGCTGATTTTGGAATGGCTAGCCAATGGGTCATCCATAGAGCAAATAATAGAAGAGTTTCCCCAGTTGGAACATAAGGCAGTTCGCGAAGCAGTTTTAATTGCCCACAAGAAATAAGAACATGAAAATAGACCACAACGCACTGCATAAAATTGCCCACTTGGCCCGGCTGGAAGTAAAACCCGAAGAGGAAGAAGCCCTGCTGGCCAGTATGGAAAACGTACTGACCTGGATGGAACAGCTCAACGAACTCGATACCGAGGGCGTAGAGCCACTGACCCATATCACGGGGGAAGTGAACAACTGGCGCGAAGACGTGTCAAAAAATGCGCTGTCGCGCGAGGAAGGCCTGAAAAATGCCCCCAGCCACGATGAGATCTACATTAAGGTACCCAAAGTGATTGAGTAAGCAGAGAAGGTTTTACTGCCCGATTTCAAATTGATCGGCGTCCAGATAAGCCGGGAAGCGCTCACGGTACTTTTCCAGCGGCGCTTTTTCCAGGTAGACGATCTGCTCACTTTCGGCCGTACCCATATCCGTAATTACCTCTCCCAGAAAATCGATCGCCAGCGAGCCTCCCGTGTGCTCCACGCCGTTGCCATCGGTTCCTACGCGGTTTACCCCCACTACGTAGCAGAGGTTCTCAATGGCCCGGGCCCTGAGCAGGGTACCCCAGGCATACGCCCGTACCATAGGCCAATTGGCTACGTAAATCAGTAAATCATAGGGACTATCCGCGGTCTGACGGCTCCATACCGGAAACCGCAGGTCGTAGCAGATTAGCGGACAGATGCGCCAGCCTTTCCAGTCTACAATGAGGCGTTCGCTCCCGGCCGAGAAGGTAGTATGTTCGGCACCCATGCGAAAGAGATGCCGCTTGTCGTAGGCATGGTAGGTACCATCAGGGCGCACGCAAAGCAGGCGGTTGTAGAATTTACCTTCCTCCTTTACCTGAAAGCTTCCGATGAGCAGCGCCTGCGTTTGCGCTGCCATCATCTTCATCCAGCGCGTAGTGGTGGTATTCATCACTTCGGCGCAGACCGAAACATTCATGCTGAATCCCGTCGAAAACATTTCAGGCAGCACAATGACGTCAGCGGCCTCAGGCAGGGTGGCGATTTTTTCTTCCAGCCCGGCTAGATTCGCCGTGACATCCTCCCAAACCAGTGGCGTCTGAATCAGGGCAACCGAAAGTTTGTCAGCAGTAGCGTTGATAGGCAGTAGAAGGTTTTAGATGGAACAGGCCAAAGCACTCACTTACGGCTATAAAATTTCATACGGTAGTCTACATCCACGATGCCTTTGGCAATATCGCTGAGCTTTCGTTTGAGTAGTTGCTTGCGCAGAGCGGGCAGGTAGTCAGTAAAGAGTTTGCCCTGCAAGTGATCATACTCGTGCTGAATAATGCGGGCGGCGGTACCTTCGTACTCCTCCACGTGCTCATTCCAGTCAAGGTCGCGGTACTGAATCTTTACTTTTTCGGGCCGGAATACCTCCCCCCGGATCCCCGGAATACTCAGGCATCCTTCCTCAAAGCCCCACTCCTCCCCTTCTTCTTCCAGGATCTGCGGGTTGATAAACACCTTCTTGAAGCCTTCCAGCGAAGGCTCTTTATCCTCTTCCTCTTCTCCCTCGTTCATAGGGGTACCATCTACCACAAAAATCCGGATATTCAGGCCTATCTGAGGAGCCGCCAGCCCAACACCTGAGGCGTCGTACATGGTCTCAAACATATCGTCGGCCAGCTTTTTTAGATCCAGTTCGTCTTTTTCAATAGGCCTTGTTACTTTGCGTAAAATGGGGTCTCCGTAGGCCACAATGGGGTAAATCATCAGAAAGGTATTCGGTAAAAATGAAAATTGAATTTGGTATATAAAAACGCCCTACCTTCTTCCAAAAGGATTCAGGCGTTGGCTTTCCATGTAAGACTGCAAAATTATAGTAGCGCTCACCTTGTCGAGATTGCCCTTTTCTCGCCGTTCGCTTTTTTTGCTACCACCCGTAATCATGGCTTGTAACGCAATAGACGAGGTAAAACGTTCGTCATGGGCATGCACGGGAATATCCGGAAAGGTGTTTTCCAGCTTTTTGATAAACGTCCGCACCGGTTGAGTATTATGGGTATCGGTGCTGTCCAGCTTCGTGGGCATACCTACCACAATGGCTTCCACTTCTTCGCGGGCCGTGTACTTTTTGAGGTAGTCCAACAACTCATGCGTACGCACCGTTTCCAAAGCCGTGGCAATGATCTGCAACGGGTCCGTAACGGCCAGTCCGGTTCGTTTGGAACCATAATCTATGGCGAGCAGTCGGGGCATTTTTTCAATGATAGAATGATAGAATGATAGAATGAGTGAATGAGTGAATAATACCTTTGTTTCAGGTTTTCACGTAAATATCCATCCATTCAAAACACACACTGCAAAGATAAAGGCTTTCGTTGGCTTTTGACAACTTTGCTTAGGCTGCCCCGGCAAACAGAGCCTTCTCTCAGAGAGTATTGTTAATTTTGCTTAACTGGAAAATAGGCCGGATTCGACAGATGCCTTTTCTGTATCTTTGCACCTATGAATGAAAAACGCTGGATATCCTCCCCCGAGCTGAATTCTGAGCAGCAGGAAATCGTAAAATCACTGGCTGGTACTATCAACGTAAGCCCGTTTCTGGCCGCATTGCTGGTGCAGCGCGGGGTGCATGATTTTGAGCAGGCCCGAACTTTTTTCCGGCCCGAACTGGACCACCTGCACGATCCATTCCTGATGAAGGATATGGACAGGGCTGTGGAGCGCCTGACCCAGGCTATTGGCCGGGGCGAGAAAATCCTGGTCTATGGTGATTATGATGTGGACGGTACTACCTCTGTGACCCTATTCTATGGTTTTCTCCGCACCTTTTACGATCAGCTCGACTACTACATTCCCGACCGCTACGTGGAAGGGTACGGCGTTTCCACGCAGGGTATTGACTACGCCGCCGAAAACGGTTTTACGCTGATCGTTGCCCTTGACTGCGGTATCAAATCCATTGATAAAGTAAGCTATGCCCTGAGTAAAGGCATTGACTTTATCATCTGCGATCACCACCGGCCAGGCAATGAGCTGCCACCAGCCGCCGCCGTACTCGACCCCAAGCGTGCCGACTGCGCCTACCCCTATAAAGAGCTAACGGGCTGTGGGGTGGGCTTCAAACTACTTCATGCTTTCTGCATGCAGCACGGCCGGGATGAGACCGAACTATTTGCCTACCTCGACCTGCTGGTGGTGAGCATAGCCTCCGATATAGTACCCATCACGGGCGAAAACCGCGTGCTGGCCTACTATGGTTTACAACGGCTGAATTCTTCCCCGCGTACCGGCCTGAAAGCTTTGATCAAGATCGCGGGTATCAGTAATGCGCTGGATATTACCAGTGTGGTGTTTGGCCTGGGGCCCCGGATCAATGCCGCCGGACGAATCAAGCACGCCAAAGAGGCGGTGCGGCTGCTGCTCTGCGAAGACGAAGATGAGGCCGACGAATTTGCCTCGGCCATCAACAAGCACAACAGCGACCGCCGGACGTTCGACACGACTATTACCGACGAAGCGCTGGCGATGATTCAGAATGATGCCTGGCTAACCGGAGCCAAGAGTACCGTGCTGTTCAAGGAGGACTGGCACAAGGGTGTGATTGGCATCGTGGCGAGCCGCTGCATCGAGCATTTTCACCGGCCTACCATCATTCTGACCCAATCTAACGGCAAGGCGGCCGGTTCGGCGCGCTCGGTGCCGGGTTTTGACGTGTATGAGGCAATTGAAGAGTGCGCCGAACTGCTTGAACAGTTTGGCGGGCATACCTTCGCGGCTGGCCTGACCCTACCCATCGAAAATGTAAACGCCTTCCGGCAGCGCTTTGAGGAGATTGTCAGCAATCGCATTCTGCCCGATCAGTTGCTACCAATGATCAACGTGGATATGGAACTGGATCTGGAAGCGATTTCGTGGAAATTCTACAATGTGCTGAAACAAATGTCACCCTTCGGGCCCGGCAATATGATGCCCATGTTTGTGAGTCGAGGCGTTTCGGTAGCCAAAAAGCCCACCATCATGAAGGAAAAACACATCAAGTTTGACGTGTACCAGGGCAATTCTCCGGCCTTTACGACCATTGCTTTCGGCATGGCCCACATTTATCCCGACCTGATGAGCGGGAAGCCATTTGATATTTGTTACCACCTCGACGAGAACAATTTCCGCGATCAGCGTACGCTGCAACTGATGCTGAAAGATATAAAGTTTGGTACGGCGGAATGAAAAAGGAGCTAATCAAAACTGTGGACGCAAATTTTCGACTGGAAAGAATTGGTGTAGAGGAAGCGGATAGGTTGTCGGTACTTTGCCGGGAAATTTACGTGCAGTACTACCTCTACCTGTGGTACGATGCGGGTGAATGGTACCAGCAGACCCGCTACCATCCTGACATACTCGCGGAGGAACTATCCAACCCACAGTCGGAGTTTTACTGGATCAGACAGGGCGATCAGAAAGCGGGTTATGTAAAAATAAACCTGGCTGCTCAGGTGAAGGAGTTCGACTCTCCTTCGGGCCGCCGGGGCCTGGAAATAGAACGCATCTACCTGTACCGGGAATTCGCGGGACAAGGTCTTGGAAAGAAAGCGCTGATGTGGGTAGAGGCGCAGGCCCGGCAGCAGGAGTATGACTTTCTGTTTTTGTATACCATGGATAGTAGCGATGCCCGGCTTTTTTATGAAAAATTGGGGTATCAAAAGGTAGCGGTCAAGCGTTTACCCTTTGAAAAAATGAAACCCGAATACCGGGATATGTATTTGATGATAAAAGAGCTACGATGATACTCAGAACCGAAAATCTGGTTAAAAAATACGGCGCCCGGCTGGTCAACGATAATGTAAGCTATCAGGTGGAACAGGGGGAAATCGTAGGGTTGCTTGGTCCGAACGGGGCCGGAAAAACTACCTCCTTTTATATGGCCGTAGGATTGGTGAAACCCAACAGTGGGCATGTCTACCTCGATGACCGCGATATTACCAACCTGCCCATGTA